>JAKONH010000434.1 GCA_022702045.1 Spirosomataceae bacterium | reverse complement strand
AGCAGCGCGTCGGCCTCTCCATCGCGATCGAGGTCAGTTATGGTTAGACGTTCCCCCAGTTGCATCAGGTCGGGATTGGGCCAGCGAACAGCCGTGGTCAGGTTGTACTGCACCAGTGCGCCCTTGGCGGCTGCATTTGGAAACAGGCGAATCTCCAGGCTACTCGCTCCCGTTCCTGTCACGATCAGGTCCATACTGCCATTCCCGTCGACATCGGCAAAGGTCGGCATGGTGTTCGTCAGGGTCAGCGACTGTGCCATACCCAGATAGTCAGTCGTTACCAGCGAAAAAGCCGGGTTTTGCAAAGTACCCTTGTTCTCGAACTGCCAAATACCCGATCGATACCCTTTCCCAGTCTGTACACCCGCATAGCCTACCAGCAAATCCATGTCGCCGTCACCATCCAGATCAGCCAGAGCTGGTACCGCGTTTTCGCCCAGATCGAGCATGTCGCTCTGCAGAAAGTCTTTCTGTTTGAGCTGAAAATCAGGTTTTGCGTTCGTACCGGCATTCTTGTAAAACCAGCCCGACGCCCGAAAGTCGTACGCATCATTCTCATTCACATCAGTAAACGTCGACGCTAGCAAGTCGCGTACACCGTCTCCGTCAGCATCCTCCAGGTATACGCCCGCAAAGGCCGGAAACAGGACCGGGTTCTTGGCCGGGAATAGTGTATCGAAGCGGGTGAATCGGGCCGAGCTATCGTTGGTAGCGACGTTGACCAGCCGAGCCACGCCAGGGCAACTCACGGCCCCGAACAACAAATCTTTCTTCCCATCACCGTCGGCATCCAGAACGGCCAGTGTATTGCCACTGTGCATAGGGCGGGCAGCTCCCGTTCTAGGTCGGAGCGGAACCGACTGCCCAGTCGTACCGTCGCAATTGATGTTGAAGACAAAGTCGTTGCAAAATTCTTTCAGAAAATGACCCCAGTAAAAGCAGTCGGGTCGCTTGAAGTCAAGTCCGTCTTTCTTACCCGTCCGTTCGACACTCATATTCTGCTGATAGGCAATCAGATTACCCGTCGGGTCGAAGGTCAGTATGTCGATATCGCCGTCATCGTCGTAGTCCAGAATGGCGGGCGAATCGGCGGGCGACACATACAGAATCTGCCGCCCGGCAAACCCCTGCGTCATCAGCGGATCGACTGCTATAGAAAACGTTACTTTCCCACTCTGTGAATCGTTGTGGTAGACGCGGACGTTACCATTGACTAGCGAGAACAAATCTTTCTTCCCATCACCGTCATAATCGACCGCGACGACCCAGCCCGACAAGGGTGGAAGCAGTGTTTCGTAGGCAGGGGCGTATTGCCAGACGGTACCCCCGCCCGTCGGGTTGTCGATAGCGATGAAGGTGCTGACTTTGCGGCTCGTCCGGTCATAAACCAGCAGGTCGTCGCGGGCGTCGTCGTTCAGGCGCAACGTTGCGAACTGCATGGCGTTGAGCCCACCCGCCCAGGGGTTCAGCAGCGCCCGCCCATCGACGATGACCGTCGGTTGCTGACTGTACTGAAAACCAAAGGGTGCCGACGACGACTGACCATAAGTCAGCCACGGAATGAGCGTTAACCAGAGCGTACACAGCTTTTTCATCTACTTTTGAGTACTCGTCTTATACGATCAGCCATCACCGGCTATCGTACCCACTTGAAAACGAAGAAGAATCCCGTTTACGTCTACCTGACATGACATCAACTCCTGCCCTATACAATAAATTTCTGGAATGCTCCGGTGTGGCAACCGATACACGCCGAATTGCCCCTGATTCGCTTTTTATTGCCCTCAAAGGCGTGTCGTTCGATGGCAATCAGTTTGCCGGACAGGCGCTGGCAGCCGGTGCAAAATATGCCGTTGTCGACGATCCGGCCGTTGCCAGTCAGCAGCCGCACTGTCTGCTGGTTGAGGATGGTTTGCTAGCCTTACAGGACCTGGCCCGGCACCACCGGCAAACGCTGACGATTCCCGTAGTGGGCCTGTCTGGTTCGAACGGTAAAACAACGACGAAAGAACTAATCGCGGCCGTACTGTCGACCCGCTATCGCACCTACGCGACGGTCGGCAACCTCAATAACCATATCGGTGTACCGTTGACAATTCTGTCGATTCGGACCGAGGACGACGCGCCAGCTTATGAGATGGCAGTGGTTGAAATGGGCGCTAACCATCAGCGTGAAATTGCGCTGTTGTGTTCCATTGCCCAGCCTACCCACGGCCTGCTAACCAACGTCGGCAAGGCACACCTGGAAGGGTTCGGCGGCATTGCCGGTGTTCGCAAGGGCAAGGGCGAACTGTATGATTACCTGATTGAGACGGGCGGCACGGTATTTATCAATTCACGCGACAAAGTGCTGATGGCCATGTACCGCGAACGACTGAAGACTACGCGCTCGAACGACACCTTCGCCAACGTCATTTTCTACCCCGCCGACGAACCGGCCGGGGCTCAAATCAAACTTCTTTCCGAGTCACCTGTCACATACCGTGACGCAACGGGGGAAACCGTGACGAACCTGCCGGGCCAATACAACTTCGACAACATGCTGGCAGCTATGGCCGTTGGCTATCAGTTCGGCGTGACGGTCGAGGAAGCCAATCAGGCCATTGCCACCTATAATCCGACGAATAACCGCTCGCAGGTGGTGCTTCGGGGCAGCAACACGGTGTTGCTCGACGCCTATAATGCCAATCCCAGTTCGATGGCAGCCGCCATCCGGCAGTTCGCGATTACACCGGCTCCGCGCAAGGTCTTAATTCTGGGCGATATGTACGAGCTGGGCGACGAAAGCGCAGCCGAACACGCAGCCCTTGGCAAACTCATCGCCGACGCCAGGTTCGATCTGGTCCTGCTGGCCGGAAAAGACATGAAATACGCGCTGGAATCGCTGCCGACAGCCTATTATTTCCCCGACAAATTTTCGCTCCACAATTGGGTAATGGATCATCCGATGGCTGATACACATTTCCTTATCAAAGGATCACGTGGCATGGGTCTGGAAAGTGTCGTACCGTTTATTTAGTAGTTTTAGACAATAGGTAATAGTGTCGTATCAGAAAGCCGCTTCGCTTGTACGAGTAAAACTGGCAGAATCAGTCGTTTGTAGAGACGCGATTCCTCGCGTCTCAGCGCGCGTCAGCAACACCTTCTGGCAGTGAGACGCAAAGGATTGCGTCTCTACATTAACCCTACTAAAAAGCATGCGTTTTTTCTTCCTTGCCCTCCTGTTCGTAAGCCAGCTGACGCTGGCGCAAAACAAGTTCGACAGCAATATTGCGGCTTTTGCAGCCGCCGACCGGCAGACACCCCCGCCGAGTCGGCCCATTGTTTTTACCGGTAGCTCATCTATCGTCAAATGGGGGTCACTATCGCAGGATTTTGCGGGCAAGTCCGTGCTGAATCGGGGCTTTGGCGGTTCCGAATTGAGTGACGTACGTTATTTTGCCGATCAGGTGATTCTGGCATACAAACCCAAACAGGTTATCGTTTATGCGGGCGAGAACGACATTGCCAACGACCATTCAGCCCAGGAAACCTGTCAGCGGCTGGTCGATTTGTTTACGTATGTGCGGAAGCATCAGCCCAAGGTGCCGTTCGACTTCATCTCGATTAAGCTTAGCCCGTCGCGCCGGAAATTTTGGCCGGTCGTGCAGGAGGCCAATGAGTTGATTAAGAACTATTTGGCGAAACAGAAAAACGCCCGGTTTATCGATATCCGCCCGGCCATGAACGATGCCAGCGGACACCTGATGGGGTCGCTGTTTCTGGCCGATAGCCTACACATGAATCCGTCGGGTTACGCCAGATGGGTACCGGTCGTGAAGCCGTATCTGCGCTAGCCTTCCCCCCGCAGGACGTCCAGTGGCGAACGCGCCAACACCTCACGACTGTTAAACATCCCAATTAGTAAGGTCAGCACCGTGACAGTGGTGGCCACAATGAGCAGGGGCAGCGGATTAATCTGATAAGGTACTTCGAATACGAACCGAGCCAGTGACCACGTGCCAGCTATCGACAGCAGAATCCCCGACAGGGCAGCCAGTGAACCCAGCAACCCGTATTCGATGGCCGTGATTTGTAGTATCTGTTTCCGACTCGCACCAAGCGTTCGCAGCAGCACACTTTCGCGTAATCGCTGGTACTTGCTCAGCACAACTGAACTGCTCAGTACGAGCAGGCCTGTCAGGATACTGAACAAGGCCATGAACCGGATGACGAACGAAATCTGGCCCAGTATTTCATCCAGCGTTTTCAAAATCAGGCCGAGGTCGATTGCCGATACGTTTGGAAAGCGACTAACCAGTACGCGCTGCAATCGGGCCGATGTCTGGTTATCGGGCACACGGGTCATCAGCACGCGAAACTGGGGTGCCTGCTCAAGGACACCCGCCGGAAACACCACCAGAAAATTGGTCTGTACCCGGTTCCAGTCGACTTCCCGTGTCCCGCTAATGATGGTTTGCATCGGTAGTCCCTGCACGTTGAAATCGAGTGTATCACCAATTTTCGCCCGAAGTCGGTTTAGGAAGTCTTTTTCGACGGAAATATACACATTGCCATCCGCCTGATAAGGACCTTTACCCAAAGCCAGTTTTTCTGACGAAATCAGCGAGTCGCGGTAGGTGACGCGGTATTCACGGGTAAACGCCCATGGTGGCGGCCCGGCCTGGCCTGACCCGGTCGTGTCGGCGCGGGCCGATTGCGGCTGATCAATCGGGCGAGTCGTATCGGCGGCACTGCTTCGGCCATTAACACCCGTCAGTCGCATTGTTACAACGGGTACCTCCTGTAAAATAGGCAACTTCTGAGCCCGTACGGCGTCGCGTACACCGGCAATCTGCTCGTTCTGAATGTCGAACAAAACCATATTCGGCTGTTGACCGCTTCCCGACAGTTCGACCCGACTCAGCAGTAGCCCCTGGGTCAAGTACAGCGTGGCGATCAGAAACGCCCCCAGCCCGATTGCCGTCACGAGAATAACGGTCTGGTTGTTGGGTCGGTAGAGGTTCGCCAGACTTTGCCGCCAGACATAGCTCCAGGCTGTAGGAAACAGTCGACGGACCAGCCAGATCAGGCCCAGCGACATGGCCGTCAACACGCTGAAGGCTACGACCAGCCCAGCGGTGAACCAGCCCGCCAGTTGCAGATTACGGGTTTGCCAGTAGGCGAAGCCAACGATAAAAGCCAGAATTAACCCGTAGGCTAGCCAGCGAAATGGATCACGACCGGCCGTATCGGCTTCGTAGGCGGAACGTAACGTACGCAGGGGGGAAACTTTACGGATGCTTAGCAGCGGCAGCAGCGCAAACAGGACAGAAATCAGCACGCCCGTTCCGATACCGCTCATCACCGCCGGCACCGACAAGGTAGTCTGAACGGCAACGGGTAGAAAACGGCCGAATACCTGTGGCAATGCCAGCTGGAGCATCGATCCCAGCACAGCGCCGATCGTCGCGCCGATCAACCCCATAATCGCCGTTTGCAGCAGGTAAATCAGCATCGCCTGCCGACCACTTGCCCCCAGCGTCCGTAAAATGGCGACTGATGCTACTTTTTCTTTTACGTACAGTTGCACGGCGCTCGCCACCCCCACGCAGCCCAGCAGCAGTGCCACAAACGCAACCAAGCTCAAGTATTTGGTCAGGTCACCAAATGCACGGCCGGTTTGTCGTTTACGATCGGCCACAGTGTCGATATTGATACCGGCCCGTTCCAGTCGTCGTTCGACGGGACGGATCGTGCGGGCGACATCCGTGCCGGGCGCAAACTGATAGTAGTATTTGTAACTTACCCGGCTCCCCCGCTGTAATAGCCCGGTCCTGGCCAGGTACCGGTTCGGCACAAACACCGTCGGTGCCACCGTAGCAGCAATCGCTGCCTGACCGGGTGTTTTCTCGACACGCCCGGCAATGAGAAACGACAATTCGCCCAGCCGCACCGAATCGCCGGGCTGCGCACCGAGTTGCACCAGCAATGCATCGTCGACGAGCGCCAGACGCTGGTCGGACCGCCGAAACGCGGCAATCGCCGAACGGGGTTCTACCTCCCAGTCGCCATAGTACGGAAAGCGGCCTTCCAGCCCTTTCACCTGCGCCAACCGCACCCCACCCGTCCGAGGGATCGACACCAGCGACGGAAACGCCACTTCATAGGCCCGGTCCTGACCGATGGATTTTAACAGTTGCTGCGTACGTTTCGACGGCGTTCGGTTCCACGCTAGTGTCAGGTCAGCACCCAATAGTTCGCGGGCCTGCTCATCGATACTTCGGGCCAGATTATCGCCAAATGAGTTGATCGCGACCAGCGCAGCAATGCCCAGCACGATTGCCGACATGAACAGCAGTAATCGCTGCCGGCTCCGGCGGCTGTCGCGCCACGCCATTTTGAAAAGCCAGGAAGTATTCATGCATTAATGATTGAGTTATTGAATGACTGCGTGACAGAATGCTTTGCTGTAGCGGCTAGCCACCAGTCAATCATTCTGTCACGCAGTCATTCAACCATTAACCATCGTTCCGCCTTTGATGCGGATGATACGATTAGTTTTAGCGGCCAGGTCGAGATCGTGAGTGACGAGAACGAGTGTCGTTCCCGCTTCGCGATTGAGTTCAAACAGCAGGTCGATAACGGTAGCACTGGTATCGGCGTCGAGATTACCGGTCGGCTCGTCTGCAAACAGAATTTTGGGGCGGTTGGCAAAGGCGCGGGCCAGCGAAACGCGTTGCTGCTCGCCCCCCGACAACTGAGTTGGGTAATGATGTCCCCGCTGCCCTAGTCCTACCCGTTCCAGCAGCGACTGTGCGGTTGGCTTCACGCCTTTTTCACCACGCAATTCGAGCGGCACCATCACGTTTTCAAGGGCAGTGAGTGTGGGCAGGAGCTGGAAGTTCTGAAAGATAAAGCCGACGTACTGATTACGAATGGCAGCCCGCTGATCTTCATTGAGCGTATCGAGTCGAATGTCGTTCAGGTAAACACTGCCCGACGTAGCGCGGTCCAGGCCGGCACAAAGGCCAAGCAGAGTCGTCTTACCCGACCCCGACGGACCCACAATGGAAAATGTATCGCCGGGTTCGATAGAAAAACTGACCCCGTGCAACACCGTCAGATCGCGTCCGCCACTTGAATAGATGCGGGTCAGATCCTCAACGCGAAGTATGCTCATTGAACAATTGGTTTAAGGTTCAATGTTTACCGTTTAATGTTGGGTCGTTGCAACCCTGACCATGAGACATCAAACTTCAAACCCAATAGACCAACCCCCATTCCCTGTATGAAGTTCTCCCGTTTGGCTAGTTCCGTGATAAGCGGCTGGCTAGTACTGTTGGTGGTTACCAGTTGCGGGTCCTCAGACTCGAAAACCGAATCGACTGCTCAACCCACGACCTCCCCGGCCAGGCCTGCTGATACACGACCGGCGAATTCGAGCTCGAAGAAGACGATTCTGTTTTACGGCAATAGTCTGACAGCCGGATACGGCGTCGAACCGAATCAAGCCTTTCCCGCCCTGATCGGTAAAAGAATCGATTCGTTAGGACTGAACTATTCAGTTGTCAATGCCGGATTGAGTGGCGAGACTACGGCCGGTGGCAAGAGCCGGATCGGTTGGGTACTCCGCAAGCCTGTCGACGTATTTGTACTTGAACTGGGTGGCAACGATGGGCTGCGCGGTTTACCATTGTCGGCTACGCGACAGAATTTACAGGCCATTATCGACACCGTTCGGGCAAAAAGCCCGCAGGCGCAAATCGTACTGGCGGGCATGCAAATTCCGCCCAATATGGGAACGGCCTATGCCAAAGAGTTTCGCGAGCTGTACAAGCAACTGGCCGACAAGAATAAACTGGTACTCATTCCCTTTTTGCTGGAAGGTGTGGGGGGCGTTCAGAAACTGAATCAGCCGGATGGTATTCACCCCACCGTCGCGGGCCATCGTATCGTCGCCAACACCGTCTGGCAGGTCATTCAGCCAACTTTGTAACCAGGATTACAGGATGAACAGAATTTCTTCTTCTGCTTAGCAAAAAAATAAGCCTGTTCATCCTGTAATCCTGGCCATAAAAAATTAAAAAGGGTAACCGATACCGATGTTGAAGACAAGATTCTGTCGTCGCCAGGCACTACTACCAAAGTTAAACTGGTTGATAACCCAGTTACTGCCTTCTACCTGGTACGGTTTGCGCAGGGGCGTAGCGATATCGAGCCGGACCAGAAAGTACGATAGATCAATACGCACTCCTACCCCCGCACCGATGGCAATCTGCTTGTAAAAGTCACTGGTAAATTGAGATCCATCACCATAGAGTGCTGTATTAGTATAGGTCCATATATTACCAGCATCGACGAAGGCGGCTCCTTCCAGATATTTACTGAACTTGAGCCGTAATTCGGTATTGGCTTCCAGTTTTATATCACCTCCTCCATCCTGAAAAGGAGCTGACGTAGTGACTGTATCGCGGGGAATAGTCCCTGGCCCAAGAGCACGGGGCCGGAAGGCGCGAATACTGTTGATACCGCCTACAAAATACTGCTTAGTGAACGGTATCTGAAACCCCTGCGAATTACCGTACGTAAAACCCGCTCCCGCAAATAATCGATTAGCCCAAGTTAGTGTCGGTGTCAGTTTGCGGTAGAACCGGGCATTGACATCTGCGCGTATAAATTGCGCGTAGGGTACACTAAAAATACCTTTGCGCAGTGGATCGTTTTCCAGCGACTTTCGCAGAAACAGACTAGCTAGGTTACCTGCCGGTTCGACGTTGGCTGTGAGCAGAAATGTATTGGGCGAATTAGAACGAGGTGATGAATTATAATTGAATGTGTAAAGCGTACTGAAAATTAGCTGATTACTCATCAGGATGCTGTTGAACTGCCGCTTAATAATGTTCGGCACATCAGCACTAATTAACGTATCAGTAACGGCCTGACTAACATTCGTCACCGAGATATAATTGATATTGAACGGCTGGAAAACGTGTTCGACTTTTTGATTCCGACGCCAGGCATAACCGTACGTAATCTGTGACGAGTTGAGGTCGTAAAGCCCCCCACGCTTAATCAACTGATAACCGATCGTTATGTTGGTTCGTGGCAGAGCGGCTCGCTGATCATAAGCAAAATGAAACGGACTTACCAGCCGGGGAAAAGTTAGCGTAGCATCGGTACCAAAGCGATAATTCGTCACGCCCTGTTCACCCGAGTTGACCTGAAACTCAATACCCGCATTTGCGTTAATTGTCAGCAGTTCGGCCCGGCCCAGCGCATTGCGATTTCGCCAGCTTGCCGTCACCTGCGTGCCGTTGAAGTTGTTGGAGCGGGATGTCCCGTCCAGCTCCAGCCGAATCGATTTTGAGGGGTAAGGCGTCAGGTAATAATGTACGTCGAGGACAGCCGAGTCACCCTGCGTGTCGGGGGCAAACCGGTTTCTAACGAATTTAAATGCTCCTACGTTGATAAACCGTTGCAAGGTTAAATCCTGTGCCCGCGAACTGTAGCGACGACCGGGCCGTACGGCAACGATATCCCGGAACAGCTTGGGGTTGAACTGCCGACTTGAGTCGACTATGACAAAGTTTTCGTCTGTCTGATATGACTTCCGCAGGTTCGTATCGGCGCGGGCCGACGACAGATCGTAATTGGGATAGATGTATACATTACGAATTGAGTACGGTACACCAGCCGCTTCGGGCATGGCCGGATCAAGGGCGAAGTACAGATTTGCACGATGCCGGGCTGTATCGTTCAGCGACAGAACCTTGATATAGTCGGGCTGGAAGTAATAAAAGCCCCGCTGCTTAACGGCCTGACTGATGCGTTCGCGTTCGATCTTGATCGCATCTAGTCGCCAGGGATCTCCTTTTTTGATGACTGTTCGGCCAGCAGTCGCCTGCATCACCCGACGTACGGTGTCTTTCTCCTGTCGGATAGTGATCGCTACGGAATCGACCAGAAACCGTTGCGGAACGTTCACCTGATACACACCACGCGCCTTGTAGCCGTCTTCTTTCAACTCGCCCGTCGTTGTGGCTTCGAAGTATCCTTCGTTCTTCAGCGTGCCGGTGAATACGGCGGCATTGGCTCCGATTGCCCGCGCACTGGCTAGTACTGGCTCGGCACCAAACTTCCGACGAAACCAGGCCCGGAAACCGTGCTCGCTTTTCGGTTCGCCAAATAGGTAGTAGAAGGCAACTTTGTAGGGAAAGCCAAATAATTGCGAGTTAGGCCGGGGGCGGGCCAGCTCCTGCAATTTTGTTTTGAGCGTTGTTTGCTCGTCTGCCGTGACTGTCGAATCAGCGTTGATATTGATATCGGTGCCTGCATACAGTTTTTCACCGGCAGGCAGGTGCCGCCCCACATTACAGGCCGATACGAACAGTACTATCCCAATGGACAGCAACCGCCCTACCGCCCCGCGCCGGTCGGCCAGTTGATTTATGCAAGTAGTCAGGTATTGGTGTATCCGCATAAGCAGGTAATGTGGGCGTTTAAGGTTTAACGTCTAACGTTTAAGGGTATCTGTCGGGCAAACGTTAAACATCAAACCTTAAACGTTAAACTCATCAGTTAGCCGACGGCGGGCCGGGGGAACGGCGTAGTAGGTCAGACAACGTGTTGTAATCAATCGTGATAACGAAACCGACTCCCGTCTCAATAATGTAGCCGTCCAGAATAGCCTGGTAGTCGTTATTTCGGTAGCCCCGCAATACATAGCGCCCGTCGCGGGTCAGGTTGTAATTCACCGATACGTTATCGAATATTTCGTTGGGATTGCGTGTTGCGCTGTTAGCCGAATTTTCAAGCAGGAAGTTTCGTCCGACTGCTACGGTGATCCGTCCTTCAAGGAAACTCTTCGACAGGCCAACGTTCAGATCCGTACGGGCACCATTCGTTGTGCCGCCGGTGTTTGTACTTCCCGTTTGCGACAATAAATTGAAGTCGACATCGAAGCCTTTCAGCACGTTCGACGCCAGTCGCCCCAGCTGGTCGGAAATCAGTTTACTTACACTACTCCGGGCAATGCCTTCAGCTTGCGTATCCAGTCCTCCGTTATTGGAACCGGAGAAGAAGTCGGACGTATTTTCGGGCAGGAACCGATTCAGGACGAGCAGCGCAAATACCTGTTTGTTGATCTGCGTCTGATCCTGCCGCAACGTTTTCAACTTGGATTCAATCGAGGAGGCCAACTCAGTATTCGAGCTACCCTGTCCTTCATTCAGTTGAATATCGAAGTCGAGCTTCGGCGCTTCCAAGTTGTTTGAAATCGTCAATAGTACTTCGAATGGCAGCTTACGCTTGGTCGCTGTCACGGGTAGTGACGTCGACTCGTTACCAATCAGATCACCCGCTGGCGTCGATACGTTATAAACTGCCGTCAGGTTGATGTCGGCTTTGAGCGGATCGCCGGTAAAGCTGATGTAGCCGCCTTTCTGGAGCTCGAATTGCCGTTTCAGAATCTGGTACGTCAGCGAGTATTCGCCTTCAGTTACGTCGTAGCGTCCCAGCACGGAAATCTCGCCCGCCGGTGTCACCGTCACATTGAGCTGAGCGTTGCCCCGCGCCCGCAGGTAATCGCCGTTCAGCTCATCGACCACAATAGTCAGTTCTGACTTTTCATCGACTTCCAGATCCAGCGAAATGTTGGCGTTGTTCAGATTATCGAACGAGAGTTTACGTTGTGTAGTGTCTTTTTTGGAGACATATAGGTACTTGGTCAACGCCAGTGAATCTTTCGGATTTACAAACGTAACGATGCCATTCATCTCCTCCGCAGCGATCGACTCATCAGGCAGCACGACCGCTATTTTGCTGCCATCTTCCAGTCGTATTTTACCCACGACCGCCGGACTTGTACCCGCCCCGCGAATGCGTAGATCAGCGCTGATCGACGCCTGACCGTAGGCGTAGTCGTTGTCTTTACGAGCCGCGTTCAGCACCTGGAAGCCACTGGTTCGCACCCTCAGGTTGTAAGCCGCGTCAGGCAGGTTTTTCAGCACTACGTTTCCATCAACGTCAAGCGTACGGTTCTGGGTATCGCGTAGCGTGAAGTTGTCGAGGGTAATCGTCTGACCGGAGAAACCGATCTTTTCCTTATCCAGAAAATAGGTAGTATTCGACTGCTTGATGTTGAACGCAACAGAATCAAAGTTCACGCCCCCGTCAAGCTTAGGATTGCTAGTCGAGCCTGCTACGTTCAATTCGCCTGTCAGTTGTCCTTTTGCCTGTCGCAGTTCGCCAAAGCTAAAAGCTTCGATCGTACGGGCGTCCAGCCGCTTCAGGTTGATTGCCAGATTCAGTGCCTGCTTTGCGTCTTCCGGATTATAAAAGCCCGTTATGGTAGCGTCGTTGTACTGCCCTGCGAGCACCGTGTTGACGTTAATTTTCCCATCGGATGTGTTGTTGAAACGGGCGGTCAGGTTACCGATGGGTTTCTGCATCACCTGCAGACTGTCGACATAAACGGAACCAATAAATGCAAGCTGACTGTCCTGCGCCATATAGTCTCGCACGACAACCGTGCCATTGAGCTGCCCACTCGCCAGCGTTGTATCCTGCCCGGCCAGCCGCGCCAGATTAGCCAGTTCGATCGCCCGTGTCGTTACCCGCAGGGGCGCATTGGCGTAAGGTTCGGTACTGCTTACTTCCAGCGATTGATTATCGACTTCAAGGCGTATTCGATCGACCAGTACGCCGTCTTTACCATACTGCGCAAAGCCACTGGTGTCGGCCGTCCATTGCTCGTAATTGGTCAGCAGCCCTTGTCGGGCAAACTGAAATCGGTAGTTTTTGTCGACAACACTCAGCGTTCCGGCCAGCCCATAGCGGTTTTGATCGAGGGAGTCTTTATTGACCAATCCAAACTGAAAACGGTTGTTCTGCGCGGTACCAGTCAGGCTGGTTGGGCCGATGTTTGTACCGTCATATATGATACCCGAAACGTTTCCATTGACGTCTAATTGACTGCCGTTACCTCGTAATGCAATATCGCTGGATTTGATAGTCGTAGTGTCGTAAACAATAACGCCTGTTCGGATCGTAGCCGCCAGGGACGTGTCGTTCGCGATTCCCCCGCCCTGACTATCAAGCCGGGCGTTTAGTCGTACGGTATCGAGCCGAGTGAGTGCTGGCACAAAGGCCCGGAACAACGGATTCTGATACGCCTTTAGGTTCAGCGTTAGATCGTAGGGCGTCGTTACTTTCTTATAAGTCAGATCGGGAACGGCTATGTACCGACTGATCTCGCCGACGACAATGTCATAAAGTCGGTCGTAGGCAAACTGTCCGTTTAGCCGCAGTCGTGCGCCGGGGATAGCGGCTAATACGCCTTTTGTATCCCCCTCTGCCGTCAGCCGCGCATAGAGTGAATCAACAGGGTAGCGGGTACCGTTCAGAGTCAACACCGCATCGCTGGCGGATACCGTTCCAACCGGCCGTGCCGGATTCGTTGACGTCATATCCAGGTTAATATCGCCTTTGAGCGACAGCGGATCACTGTAAAGCTTGAGCGGTTTCAGGTTCAGTTCAGCAATCGACACTTTACCCGCTACACTGGGAAACTCGCCTTTGAGATTGGTGTTGATGTCGAGACTCAGGTTAGCGTTGGGATCCTTCAGCCCACCCGTCAGCGTCAGCAGTCCGTTGGTCAATTTTCCTTCAGCATCCAGATTCTTGTAGACGTACCCGTTCAGATCAGCCGATTGAATCGCCATGTCGAAGGTCGTACTCAGCGTATTCACGTCGATACCCCGCCCGTTAACGGTGGCCCGGCCAGTGACCTTACCCACCGTACCCGTCTGTTTCGTCCACTTTCCCGCGTCGAAATCAGTCAGGTTAAGCGTACCCTTGTATGTCTGATTTTTACCGGCGACAAAGCCAGCCAGTTGTCCGTCGAATGCAGCCGTCCCCCAGTCGGTAGCCAGATTAGCGTTCAGGTCAAGATTATTGAGGGCACCTTTAATATTCCCGGTCAGACGCAAACTAGGGGGCAAATCGACGGTCGATGGAATAGACCCCGGCGGAGCCAGTCTGTTGATATCAGCCAGGTTGGTCGTTCCTTCGCGAATATTCAGATCAACGCCAATCCGGTCGGGATTGGTAACGTTGGTGAGCCGCCCGCTAGCCGCAATGCGCGTACCTGAAAGCATGTCCAGTTCGAGCCGGGGCAGATTAAGCGCAGCCAGCGTACCCGTTGCCGTGGCATTGGCCCGGAACACCCCACCCGGACTGTCGAATGGGGGTGTATCGGCCAGGAACGGAGCTAGTTGCAACACATCGGCTACTGATAACCGGCTTTGCTTCAGGTTGACATTCACACTTACCCGCCGGGCAAAACGCGGGTCCGACAGTTGCGCCAGCGAGTCATATTTCAAAACCAGCCGGTCGCGGATCAGACTGGTTGGCGTTTGCGCGTAAAGCCGAGTGACGGAGGTTGTCTTGTCAGTATACAGCACATCGCCCTCCAGTTTTTGCAGGAAAAAGCCGCTACTCGACCGGAACCGACCGTTACGCAGTTGTCCGCTAACAAGCTGGCCTTTAGCGCCTAGATCCTGATACACCAGAAAGCGACCGTCGATACCTAAATCACGCATGTCGAGGTGGCTATAGTCGAGCCCACGCTTCTGTCGGGGTGCCGTTTCATCATCGAACCGAATCCGGTTGTTGGCAAACCGTACGTTGGTCAACTTCGCCTGCCAGCCCGGTGTGGTGGACGTGGTTGTCGATTCGGGCGCTGATGGCGTAGCTTTTCCCGTTGGTTTGAGCAGTGTGGCCGTCACGTCGCCATTCGTCAGCGCAAGCGATTTGATGCCGACCTTTTCACCGTTCAGGTAAAAATAGTCTGACTCCATGGCCAGACGTCCGACGTTACCCGTCGTTCGGAAGTCCGCCGTCTCAACGCGAACGTCCCACTTTGTCCGGTTGAGCTGCCATTTCCCCAGCCCAATATTCAGCGTATCGTCGGGGGCCGATGGCAGGCTGGGTGGGGTTGGCAACCCCTCGTATAGCCGCACGGACGCATTCAATCCGTTGCCTGTGACATCTTTCAGGTGATAAATTGACTTGTATACGTCGGTTTTGTCGAAGTTGATTCGCAGGCTATCAGTATACGCATTCACATTGGCTCCTACGACATCATCATGGTACCGGATACGTACGTCTTTTAATGTTATACCCGTCAGGTTGATTGCCATTGGTGTCGATACGGTGTCGGCAGGCTCGGGAGCCGTACCAGTATCGAACGCATTGATAATATACTGGAAGTTGAACGTCGTATCGGGTAGTGTCCGGTTAATGTTCAGGCTAACCTTTTCCAGATCTATTTGATTGATAGCCAGTCGATTATTTAGTAACCCCCACATATCCAGATCGACGCGCATCTTACCACCGTCGATCAGCGTATCGCCCTTCGGGGTAATAAACAGTACGTCGGTGAGCTGAATGTAATCAGGGATTTCGTAACTGACCCGTCCAATACGGAATGGCGATTGCAGGTGGCTGGCGAGGTATGAGTTGACCTGTTTCGTGACGAACTGCTGGCCCCAGGGGGTGGTCGCTACCAAAACGACAAATCCCGCCACGAGCAGGACCAGGGCTAGCAAACCAAGCAGTACACGAACAAGTATCCTAGGGGCAGACATTCAGTATATATAGCGGATCGGCTGGTGGAAAGTCGATTGATAGGCCGGCATTGCCAGCCGGCACAGGTTGACAAATCGTTACAGTAGTAACGGGTCAGGTGGGAATTATGTTACCTGGTATACAGCTTCTCTTATCAGCCCTATACGACCTGCACACACGTTTTGTTGCGCAGCGCGGCAAAAACTACCGCCTGCCGGGCCACATAACCATTTGTCAGGTGGCCTGTCCTTTCTTCGCCGGTTTGTTGCAGACCCGCCCCACAGCCGGTACTTTTGCAGGCAACCATCTGAATTTTTTCGTTCTCCCACTCCATGAGCGACCTGTTTACGGCCGAATCTATTGTTAGCTTACTCACCCTGACGTTTCTAGAAATCGTCTTGGGTATCGACAATATCATCTTCATCTCTATTGCCGCCAATAAGCTGGCCACGCAGGATCAGGGGAAAGCGCGTAATATTGGGCTTATTCTGGCGATGGCCTTCCGGCTGGCGCTACTAACCGTTATTTCATTCGTCATTTCGCTTAGTAAGCCATTCACCCATATCGACGCCGGCTGGTTCAGGGCCGAACTGACCGGACAAAGTCTGATTTTGTTTGCCGGGGGGCTGTTTCTCCTGTACAAAGCAACGTCGGAGATTCACCACAAGCTGGAAGGCGATGCCGAAGAAATGGCCGACACAACGAAAGGGAAAGCTACTGTCTCGAGTGTCGTGACGCAGATCGCCATTACCAACATTGTCTTTTCGATCGACTCGATCCTGACGGCCATCGGGCTGACGCAGAACGTAACGATTATGATGATCGCGGTCGTTTTGTCGATCGGTATCATGATGTTCTTCGCCGGGCCCGTCGGTAAGTTCGTCAACGAACACCCTACGATTCAGATGCTGGGGCTAGCGTTTCTGATCATGATCGGTTTTATGCTGGTGGCCGAAGGTGCGCACCTGTCGGAAGTCGTTATCTTCGAACAGCACGTGGGTGAAGTACCAAAAGGGTATCTCTACTTCGCTATCGCCTTCTCGCTGCTGGTCGAATTTCTCAACATCCGACTGCGGAAGTCGCAAAAGCCCGTCACGCTCCGTCCCTACGACGGGCAGCCGGGCCGGGACGGAATGGTATAAAACCAGGTTTACGGTATACAGTTTTTGGTGGTTGTTCACCGTAGGAAACCTCCGCATCTATCGCCCGCACCCTGACCTCACTCAAATCTGTACGCCAACAGAACCGAATCCTGCAAACCGTAAACTGAATATCGATTTTGTCTCTCTCCGATCAACTTACCGACATTTTCACTAGCCTGGGCGGCTTCGGCCCGGAGCTGTGGCTGTCGGTAGCGTTCTGCGGCCTGCTACTGGCCGAACTGCTCCTGCTGCGAACCAATGTGGGCGTTCGGCGTCGATGGCTGGCGGGACTCAGTATCGGTAGTTTGATCATAGCCGGCATATGGGTTGCCGTCTTACCCACGCGGGGATTCCTGTTTACGCACCTGCTGTTCGTTGATAATCAGGCAATCTATTTTCAACTTATTATCCTACTAAGCGCCATACTGGTACTGGTTTACGAAGCGTCGGCCAACAGCATTGCTGACAGACCAGTCGGAAATCGATTACCCGTCGAGTGGTATTCGCTGGTGCTGGCTATGACACTCGGAATGTTCCTGATGACACTGTCGGTCAATTTACTGAGTATCTACTTGAGCATCGAATTGGTATCGATCTGTTCCTATCTACTGACCGCACTTAACGCCGATCGGAAAGCGTCGGAAGGCGGCATTAAATACTTATTGTTTGGCGCTGTCAGTTCGGCGGTCATGCTCTACGGTATGTCGCTGCTCTACGGGATGACCGGTACCCTCGACCTGACCGCCGATAACTTTGGTATCGGCCTGGCGCAGCAGGACGCACCAATAGCGGCTGTAGCGATGCTGCTTACGCTGGCAGGAGTACTGTTTAAACTCGCCGGTGTGCCCTTCCACGTCTGGACACCCGACGCCTACGAAGCGGCCCCTGTTCCTGTCGCGGCCTTTTTCTCCGTAGCGCCCAAAGTAGCTGCCGTGCTGGTGTTCCTGCGCCTGGTATCGGCACTGCCGGTCGATGGGCCGGCGGGGGGGGCTACAATCAACGCGCTTCAAACGCCATTGGCCATACTGGCGCTGGCGGGTATCCTAATTGGGAACCTGACCGCCCTGCGCCAAACCGACGCTAAACGGCTATTGGCGTATTCGAGCATTGCCCACGCCGGCTTTCTGCTGGTAGGAGTAGTTGCGCTGAACCCGGCTGGTTTCAATGCTGTACTGTTTTACGCAGGCACCTACCTGTTTATGTCGCTGGGCGCGTTCTTCCTTATCGACTTGCTAGCCCGTAGTCAGCATAGCGATTCGCTCAACATTAATCAATTTGCCGGACTAGGCGCTCGTCAGCCCCTATTGGCTGTGGCGCTGACGATTATTATGCTGGCTCTGACGGGACTCCCCCCGACGGTGGGCTTCACGGCTAAATTACTTTCGTTCAGCGCCCTGTTCGATGCCTATCAGCGTAGTGGCGATCCGTGGCTTCTTACGCTTTTCGGGCTGGGCCTGCTCAATGCCCTGATCTCACTGGTGTATTACGTGCGCATCCCTTTTCTGCTCTTTTTCCGATCCGCACTAACTGACCTTGCCGCACCGGTTCAGCTACCGCGGCTTGCCACTGGTCTGTCGGTAGCGCTGGCGCTGGTTACGCTACTACTCTTCCTACGCCCCGACCTGCTTACGAACTGGATTGCTGGCTTGTAAGGCTTTCCGATTTTACCTGCTTCCGGCCCGCTCAGTCAATAACCGACTGGGCGGGCTTTTTTTTGGTACCCGAGAACTCACCTTTTCCTGGCCTGCGCAATACAGAGTCACAACCGAGGGTCACAGTCCAGTACAATCAGATATAAGATAGACCATATAGTCAATATCATATGTCGTTAACACTGAGCCTGCAACGAACTGACTAGCTTTCGGGGTCTTCTGACAACAACCAACCAATTCAACCAACTCCATGAAGAACATGTACACCAACGTACTCAGCCGATGGCTGTTTGCGCTCCTAATTCTTAGCTGCCAAGCCCTGCTGGGCCAAACCACCCCGACTATCCAGTGGCAGAGATTGTATGGCGGTCCAGCGAAGCAAACCGCCAACGGTGACTACCTCATAGCTGGCGGAAACGTGATTCGCCTAGCCAGTGATGGTACTCAGAAATGGAGTAAAAGTCTGGCTACTTATTCTGCCGACAACATTTTACTACTACCTAGCGGCAACAGTGCCGTTTTGGCCCACGACAGTTACTATTACTTCAAATGGGCAGTTATTTTGCTCAATCCCGCCGGTGATATTATCTCAACACAACCATTTGAGACGTACATAAGGCCAAGCAATGGGTATCCCCAATCAAATCCGTTCGACATTGTTCAAGGTTCGGACGGAGGAATTATTGTTCTCGGCACTGTCTCGTATGGCCGGGAGGGCAGTGGTACTACAGTATACAAATTTGGAATAGACGGCTCCTTCATAAAACAGGCATCCATTCAACATCCTTTACCCCCAAACCAATACCGACCCAATTCAATCGGCAATCGAATTCTTTCATTGGTTGATGGCTATATGGTCGTCGGTAGCGCATATGGCAAAGGCTGGGCTGCCAAGCTAAATTCGAGTTTGGATGTTATATGGTCTGAACAGTACAGCGCTGCACAATCCATAACAGATGCCATTGTCAGTCCTTTCGATTCACAAGCTTTTGTAGCTACTGGTAGAAATACAGATCAGACTGTTACTTTAACTATCAGCCCGACCAATCCTAGCGTTAACAACACGGCTATCACGTATAGACCTTCATTGCAATTTGCAACGCTCAACAACTATCCTTATGAAGGAAGTCAAACCAATACGTACCCCCTTCCGAGAATCGTAAGTACCAACGCCAACAGCTACGAAGTAATCGATGCTATAGATCAACGGTCGGGCGATATCCGAGTTACCAGCTTCGGAGCAGCTAATCAGACCCATTGGACCAAACTACTGGGTGGCTCTGCTGCGGACATCGTTAACAATGCTATTACCACTCAAGATGGTGGCTATCTACTGTCAGGCCTGACGCAGTCGAACGACGGCGACATACAGGGAAATATGCCTAATAATGTATCAGGCTGGCTGGTAAAACTAGCCCCCGGTACACCACTGGTAGTAAATCAGCCCAGCTACGATTGTGACCGTGGATCGATCACCTTTATTACCACTGGGGGTGATGGATCGCCCATCACATACTCCGCACCGGGCGTTAGTCGCCAGTCAGCTACCAGCAATACCGGCTTTGTCGAGCAGGGTCTGCGCAATGATCCTAAGCCTATCATAATTACCGCGACCCAAAGTGGCTATTCAACCAGCTACGTTTTCGACTTTAGAGACTACTGCACAGGTATTATCACACCCACACTGAAAGAACCGATCCCCGATCAGTCTCGACCAGTTAACGTTCAAATCGTTAATAACATAATTCCGATCAACAGCTACTTCAACGGTGTCCCGTCATTCAAAAGCTTCCGCCCGATTGTTAATTACCGGGCCAGCGGATTACCACCAGGTCTGATTCTATTCGATAGCAGCAACGAATCACAACAACTGGCATACATCGGTGGCACCCCCACCACAACCGGTACATATTCCGTTACTGTCACGGCTTACGTCAGCAACGCAGCGGCTCCGCAGCCCAGCGTCAGTACAACGTTCCGTATAGCGATTACCGATAGCCAGGTTGTGACGCCCCCACCAACCGGCGGTACGCTGACAATAACACAGCCCACCTATAATTGCTCGACCGGTACGATCACCTTTAACACGACTGGTGGCGACGGCTCACCCATCACTTTCTCGGCACCGGGCATCATGCGCTCATCAGTAACCAGCAACACCGGCACTGTCGAACAGGGATTGCGCAATGACCCCAAAACAATTACTATTACCGCCACGCAAAGCGGACAAACGAATACCTATAGCTTCGATCTGAAAGCAGCTTGCAGCGGGACGACACCTACACCGACGCCTACACCACCTGCTACGGGCAATGCGCTTTCCCTGTCAGCTTATGTAGGCAACTGTGCTAGCCAGACACCACTGATTGCTTTTAAAACAACGGGAGGTGATGGAACGCCAATTACCTTTTCCGCACCGGGTGTCGTACGTCGCTTTCCTACGGATAGCAGTGGCACTATAGAGTCGGGGCTGCGCAACGATCCCAAACCAATTACGATCAGTGCGCTACAAAGCGGTAAGTCGGTTAGCTACGTGGTGGACCTACCCAAACTTTGTGACCCAACCCCAACTGTCGGCACGCCAATCGATAATCTAACGCTAACGATTGGCCAAAGAGTGGATCAAACCATTGTTCAATCGAACTACAACTTTTATGATCCCTACGTGTCGACCGACATCACTGGCCACTATTCCCGTGCTTCCTCTATTCGCTATAGCAGTACGAAGCTGCCTGATAGCTTGTATGCTCAAAACTTTACGCGTGGCGATGACGCAACTTATTTCCGTTTGTTTGGCCAACCCACTACGACAGGCGTTTTCCCAGTTACAGTGACGGCTACCGTCAACGGAAGATCGGTGTCGGCTATGTTCACGATTACGATTCTACCAGCCAATACACAACCGACAACTCCTGCACCACCAGCAACAGGAAACACGCTTACACTGACGGCACCAACATACAACTGTAGCACGGGCGCATTCACCTTCAACTACACCGGTGGCGACGGCTCACCCGTTGAGTTTCAGGCGGCTGGCATCACCGGCTGGACGACTAACCCCAACCAGTTTGTCGACAAAGACTCCCGCACGGCCAACGACGTCAAGCCCTTTACGCTGATGGCCCGTCAGAACGGGCAAGTCATCACCTACACTTGGGATCTGAAAGCCACTTGTGGTCGCTCGGCTCGTATGGCCGCTACCGAAGTGGGACAAACGCTTGAGCTGACGGTGAAAGGCAACCCGGTGGGCAACACGGCGGTTGTCGAGATTCGCGGTGCCGAAGGGCGGGCTCTCCAGCTGGACCTGCTCAATGCCAGCGGGCATGTGCTGGAGCAGCGCCACATCGAGCAGGCCGGTGCCGTCGATGAGCAGCGCTTCGAGGTGCAGCGCCAACCGACGGGGCTGTTGTTTCTACGGGCCCAAAGCGGACAGCAGAAACAAACCGTCAAGCTCATCAAGCAATAAGTCACAGATCTGACGTACGGGCTGGCATCCGGCGCATTTACCCTATACTGGGTTTGCGCTGGATGCCAGCCCTTTTTTTTACGCTTATTGCCGGATGAGTTGTTGGCTAGTTCGTTGCGCACCGACAGTCAGCGTCAGTACGTACGTACCGGCACTGGCAGGCATGTCCAGTGTGTGGCGATGCGCGCCCGCCGATGCGCCTGGCCACGTCTGCGTCCAAACAATACGCCCAGCCGCATCAGTCAGCGTCAGACGCACGTCGGCCCGGCTTGTCGTGGTGTATTGCACGACGACGGCAGCCGATGCCGGATTGGGTCCGACGGTGAAGTTCCAGTCAGGTAGTTCGTCTGTTGCCAGCGGTATCAGCACGCTTACGGCTACTGGCACGGACAAAGCCGTACACCCCGCCGGGCTAGTAACCTGTACCGCATACGTTCCCGATACGGGCGCCTGATAAACAGCTTCGGTAGCCCCTGCCACCACGACCCCGTTGTTGAGCCACTGATAGCTGCTGCCTCCGCTCCCTAGCAGCGCAACTGTGGCTGGCGCATACACCTGTGTCACGCCCTGCGGAACGGCCATCGCGGTCGGGGGTTCGTTCAGCGTAAGATTAACGGCGGGTGTTACGGCACTGCATCCATCCAACACAACCGAGAGCGAATATACGCCTGACTGCGTGGGCACATGGGTTAGCGACGTACTGCCCGATATGGCAACTCCGTCGCGAAGCCACTGATACGATCCAGATGTAGAAGTTGCCGACAGCGGAGTAGCAGTGCCAACGCACAGGCTACGTACCAAGTTGCCGTTAATCTGTGCTGCCGGGCGCTGGCTAACCTGAAACGATGCGGTACGATCGCCCGTAATGTCCTGCTCGGGGAGATGCAGCCGCAGCGCGTAAAAGTCGAAGGTGGGCAGGTCGTCGGGAAGCCGCACGCATATCGAATCGCCCGACCGCCAGACGGGTAGCGTTCAGTACGAACCATCAGCCATTTTAAGCTGGGCGACAAAGGTAGCACTGGCAGTTACTGAGAAACTGGGCAACATCCGCATCGTCAGCGAATCGCCGGTGCAGTAGCGGGTCCGACCTGGCTGACTC
>JAKONH010000382.1 GCA_022702045.1 Spirosomataceae bacterium | reverse complement strand
ATCAAATGAGTTTCGATTGCCAGACCGATAACGCCCTGTATAGCTTTGGCAAACAGGACGTGAATGAAGCAAACGTCAGCCCATCCAACATAGGTACCGTGAAAAGTACCATGGAATGGGGAGCCGTCTACGCCCGGATTCGGGCCGCCAATATTGCCCTGTCGAAACTGGCCAAGCCTACTTTCGACAACAGTGGCGATCTGGCCGGACGGATGCGCGGTGAGATGTACTTCATGCGGGCTTATTTCTACAATCAGTTGCTGCGATATTATGGAGCCGTACCCATCATCAAATCGGCTTATACGCTGGACGAAGGTGATTTTACGGTAGCGCGGAACACGTATGAGGAATGTGTCAACGCGATCGTCACCGATCTGGATTCGGCTTCGGCGCTGCTGAAAGGCCGCAGTATGACGACTGGCCGGGCTACGATGGGCGCTTCGATGGCCCTGAAAGCACGGGTGCTGCTGTATGCTGCCAGCGATCTGCACGATATCCCAACGGCCAAAGCCAAATCGAGCGTCATTGCTAGTTTCGCCAACCCTGAATTGCTAGGTTACGTGAGTGGCGACCGGACAGCTCGCTGGAAAAAGGCGCAGGATGCCGCCAAAGCTGTCATGGACTTGAATATGTACGGGTATAAACTCAACCTGTCGGCGCCCGTTACGGCGGCTGAAGGGCAGGCCAACTACGTCAACCTGTCGCTGTCGCGTAACGGCGGAGAAACTGACGGTATCTTCCTGAAATACTACATCCGGGCATCCAACGACGACTGGGGTTCCTGGTTCCCGCGTAACAACATGCCGAACGGGTACCACGGCTGGACCTCCAGCGAACCCACGCAGCAAATGGTGGATAACTACGAGATGATGGATGGTACCAAGTTCGACTGGAGCAATGCGACCCATGCCGCAGCACCTTACGAAAACCGCGATCCTCGTTTCTATGCGTCGATTCTCTATGACGGTGCGCAGTGGAAACCCCGTACCCCCGATGGCGCTGGTATCGATCCCGCCGGTCAGATTCAGATGGGTGAATACGAAGTGGGCTCTTCAGCATCCCCGACTAAGTTTTCGGGGCTGGACACGCGTAACAGTACGATCGAAAACTGGAACGGTACCTGGACGGGCTACGCCATCCGTAAGTTCTTCAACGACGATGTGTCTATCGTCGACCAGAATATTCGTCAGGAAGTTCCGTCTATTCAGATTCGGTACACCGAAGTGGTGCTGAACTATGCAGAAGCCTGTTTGATGCTGGGTCAGGAGTCGGAAGCCAGGAAATGGATCAATGCTGTTCGTTTCCGGTCCGGTATGCCTGCCATTACTGAAACGGGTTCTGCACTGATGGCCCGCTACCAGAATGAGCGGAACGTAGAGATGTTTCTGGAAGATCAGCGTTTCTACGACGTACGCCGGTGGATGATTGCCCCAACGGTGCTTGGTCAGCAGGCTCGTATCATTGCCATTACAGGTAAACTCAAGTCCGGCAAGACGGTCACGACGTATAAGTACAGCAAAGACAATTACGATTATACGTATAAAGTCCAGGATCTTGGGACAGGCAAAGAAAACCGGAAGTGGAACGATAAGGTCTATTTCCTGCCGATCAGCCGCGATGAAATAAACCGAAACAGCAAGCTGATTCAAAACCCCGGTTACTAAGTAGTCTGGTATACGGTTTACAAACAATCAAAAAATGCCGGCGCTTTCGGGTGCCGGCATTTTTGGTTATTTTTAAGAGATAATTGGTCACTGCATAGACGCGTGATTTTACTTACCCTCCGTGAAACGCTTTACTTACCTTACGCTGACAGTTGGGCTGTTGGCAACAGCTGCCTGTCAGAAGTCAGCAGATTCGTCGTCTGCCCAGCAACCGGCTGATACACCGACCGGGCCTGCGCTGTTTACACTGCTATCGCCCGATCAGACGGGGGTCACTTTTTCCAACAATCTCGTTGAAGGTCTCAATACCAACGTGCTGATGTACGAGTATTTCTACAACGGCGGGGGCGTTGCCGTCGGCGACCTCAACAACGATGGACTTGACGACATCTACTTCACCGCCAACATGGCCCCCAACAAGCTGTATCTTAACAAAGGGAACATGCGGTTTGTCGATGTTACGGCACAGGCAGGGGCCGGTGGAAAAGACGATCCGTGGAAAACGGGCGTCACGATGGCCGATGTTAACGGCGATGGTAAACTGGACTTATACATTTCGCGGTCCGGTACCATTCGCCCCGAAAACCGGGTTCCGGAACTGCTCATCAATGATGGACCCGACGCGCAGGGTATGCCGCATTTTACCAATCGCACGGCTGAATACGGACTGGCCCAGCCCGTGCAGAGCACGCAGGGGGTCTTTTTCGACTATGACCGCGACGGCGACCTCGACCTGTTTCAGCTTAACCATAACCCCCGGCTGCTACCCATCCTCGATCCGTCGGCCACGGCGGCTATCATGAAACAGCCCAATTCGGAAATCGGGGTGCGGTTGTACAGAAACACGGGGAACCGTTTCACGGATGTAACCGCCAAATCGGGTCTGAGCAGTTCGGTACTGAGCTACGGGCTGGGTGTCGGCGTGTCGGATCTAAACAACGACGGCTGGCCCGATCTGTATGTGTCGAACGACTACGGTGTACCGGATTATCTGTATATCAACCAGGCAGAAAAGGGTGGACCGTATTTCCGGGACGTGCTGAAAACAAGTATGGGGCATACGTCTAACTTCTCCATGGGAAATGCTGTGGCCGACGTCAACAACGATGCCCGGCCCGACGTATTTACGCTGGACATGCTGCCCGAAGATAATCGGCGGCAAAAACTGTTGCTGGCGCCCGACAACTACGAAAAGTATGACATGGCCGTACAGTCGGGCTTTCATCACCAGAACATGCGGAACATGCTCCAGATCAATAACGGCGATGGAACGAATACGCCGACATATCGGGAGGTAGGGCAGCTGGCGGGAATCTCCAATACCGATTGGAGCTGGTCTCCGCTGCTGGCCGATTACGACAACGACGGCTGGAAAGATCTATATATCACCAATGGTTACGTCCGCGACTATACGAATCAGGATTTTGTGAAGTTCATGAACGATTTCATGCAGAACCGCCCAACAAAAGCGACACGGGAGGATGTGCTGGAACTAGTTCACAAGATGCCTGCTTCGAATGTGACTAATTACATGTTTCGGAATCGCACCGGCGATGAACCGGCTGAGCAATCCGGAGAAGTACGCTTTGCGAACGTTGGCCCGAACTGGGGGCTGACCCAGGCGTCCAACAGCACGGGCGCGGCCTATGCTGATCTGGACAACGATGGAGACCTTGATCTTGTCGTCAATAACACGAATCAGCCAGCATTCATCTACCAGAACGAAGCCCGGACGCAGGGCAAACACCATTTCCTGACCGTAACGCTCATCGGTAGCGGGGCCAATACGCAGGGGCTGGGTGCCAAACTGACCGTGTACCAGGCAGGAAAACAGCAGTTTCAGGAACAGATGCCAACGCGCGGCTACCAGTCTAGTATGTCGCCCCGCCTGCATTTCGGCCTTGGTAGTACGTCGTCTGTCGATTCGCTACGCGTTGTCTGGCCGATGGGGAAAGAGCAGCTCCTGAAAAAACCTACGATCGACCAGCTCCTGACGTTGCGCGAAACCGACGCCCGCGAAACCTATCGAGCGCCCAAGGCGAGGCCCACTTTGTTCGTGGAAACGAAATCGCCCATTGCCCGGACATATTCAACTATAGCAACCAATGATTTCAAGCGGCAGCCGTTGCTGATCAATGCACAGTCGTTTGGCGGGCCATGCCTGGTGAAGGGTGACGTTAATGGCGACGGTCTGGAGGATGTCTATGCGGGTGGTAGTAGTGGACAGGCTGGAACGCTTTACATCCAACAGGCAAACGGACAGTTCAGCGCGCGTCCACAACCCGCCTTTGAGACCGACAAGGAATCCGAAGATACCGATGCCCTGTTTTTTGACGCGAACGGCGATGGAAAACTTGATCTGTATGTGTGCAGTGGTGGCTACGGTGCTTTCCAGCCCGACGATATTCGATTGCAGGATCGGCTGTACCTGAACGATGGCGCCAGTAACTTTACAAAAGCGGTCAGTGCGCTGCCGACGATGCGTACCAGCAAAAGCTGTGTGCGGGCTACCGATCTGAATGGCGACGGAAAACTTGATCTGTTTGTGGGGGGGCGTGTTATTCCTGGCCGGTACCCGGAAGCACCCCGCTCGTATATATTGATTAATACCGGTAAAGGTACGTTTACCGATCAAACCGCCAGAGTCGCGCCCACGCTGGCGCAGATTGGTATGGTTACCGATGCCGCCTGGACGGATCTGAACGCCGACAAAAAGCCCGAACTCGTATTGGTAGGTGAGTGGATGCCGATTACAGTGATGAGTCTGGCGGGTGGCCATCTCGCGGACAAGACTGCTGATTTTCTGCCGAGAGAGTACCGGGGCTGGTGGAACAAACTGCTGGTCGACGATCTCAACGGCGACGGTCGACCCGACCTGGTGATTGGTAATCAGGGGCTGAATACGCAGTGCCGGGCCAGCGAAACGGAACCGGCCGAACTGGTTTATAAGGACTTCGATAACAATGGCAAAATCGACCCGGTACTCTGTCTGTATGTACAGGGGAAAAGCTATCCCCATGCCAGCCGCGACGAACTGCTTGATCAATTGAGTATGCTGCGCCCGCGCTTTACCAGCTACGACGCGTACTCAAACGCGACGCTGACCGATGTTTTCAAAGAAGAAGAATTGAAAGATGCCAAACGCCTGACCGCCAATCAGCTACAGACGACCTGCCTGCTTAGTTCGCCTACTGGTAAACTGGTTGAAAAGGCATTGCCTTTGTCGACGCAGATCGCGCCAGTATTTACCGTTACGGCATTGGATTACGATCGTGATGGGCACAAAGATCTACTGCTGTGTGGTAACGCAACGAAAAGCCGGATTCGCTTCGGCCGTTCCGACGCCAACATGGGCGTGCTGCTACACAACGACGGTCGGGGTGGTTTTGTGCCTGTGCAGCCCGCACAGTCAGGCTTCCAGTTGAAAGGCGATGTACGAGCAGTAATACCTGTCGGACAGACGTTGCTGGTAGGTATCAACCAACAGGCTATTCGTGCCTATAAACCAGGCAAACCCTGATGCATACCCGACACACAAGTCGCTTTACCATTGCTGAACAGTCGCTTATCACGACCGATGCGGCTATGGGGACCGATGCGACGATTGTGTCGAAGCGGGCATTCGAGCTACTCCGTGAACAGGCGCTCGACCCGGATAGTGACTGGCTGACGCTGTTCACGCGCAAAGGACGGGAGTACGTCCGCATCGGACCGTATGTAGGACTGGTGCAACTGGCCGATGGTACCCAGCTCGAACTGCTACCGAAGCTGGAGCAGACCGAGCTGGCCCGGCCCCTACTGTTGACCATGCTTCGCCATCTGCCCGACAGTCCGTTTCGGACGCTGCCGATGTCGCAGACCGGCGCTACGGATTTACCATTGTGGGATGTCTTTGTACTGACGTTTCTCAATGTTCTGACGACGCTGACCCGGCAGGGGCTGCAACGTGCGTACGAAACTATCGAGCGCAACGAATCGGTCTGGAAAGGGAAGTTTCAGGCTGGGCGGCATCTGCGAGAAAACGCGCACCATGCCGAACGACTGGCTGTTCGCTACGATCAGCTCAGTGCCGATATTGCCCCTAACCGGCTTTTAAAATCGACGCTGGTGACGATGGATCGGCAACTGCCGCGCTCGCCGGTGCAGACGCAGGTCCGACAATGGCTCTGTACACTCGATGAGGTCCCTTCATCGGCTAACGTCCCCGACGATTTGCGAGCCAGTCAGCGGCTGGGGCGGCTGTTTACGCGCTATGAGCCGGCGCTGCGATGGGCTGAAGCATTGCTGATGGGGCAGGCCTTTGGCGCACGGTCAGGCCGAACGAACAGTGTGTCGCTGCTGTTTCCAATGCCGCGCGTTTTTGAGGCTTATGTCGCTCACGGTGTCCGGCGGTATTGGCCAGAGTCGGGACTGGTGACCGTTCAGGAGTCGTCGGCGCATCTCGTTGACGACCATATTGGCGGCCCTAAATTCAGACTGCGCCCAGATATACTGATTCGGCAGGAGGATGGTCAAACGCTGGTACTCGACACTAAATGGAAAATCCTTGACGGTACCGACCGGCGGGGGAATTACGGCATCGAACAGGCGGACTTATATCAATTGTTTGCCTACGGGAAGAAATACGATGCTACCCGCTTGTTCCTGGTCTATCCGATGAATTCCGCCTTTCGCGAACCGCTACACGTTTTCGGCTACGACGCGTCGACTACCCTGCATGTACTACCCTTCGACCTGTCGCGTCCACTGGCGGCTGAAGTCGACAAACTGGTGCAGTACGCACTGTCAGTGTAAACGGTAGGAATGCAATGATACGCGTTTCGGTAGATGATTATGGCAGACACAGTGATTTGATAGTCAGGGTCGACGGGAGTCCTGAGCGCCTTTTTGAGGCCGAGACTGGATGGCTCGGTAGTTTTTGGGGGACTGATGATATGGCTGCGTATCGATGGAGCGAGCAACAGCTAATCGAAGAAAAACGGCAGAATGTAGCTCGCTTAATACGATTTTGGCAGGAGCTATTGACATGTGGTCAGCCTATAGTCTACTTGCTGCTTGATCTGGCCGATCAAAGCGGTAGTGCGTTGCAAATCGTTCAGCGCCGAAAAACAGTGCGCGTCAGACATGCCTGGACCGTAGACCTAACCGATGGCATACCACAAGACAATTTCCTGCGTAATCAGGCTGGTGTCAACTGGCACGTTGATGCCAATGAGACGTGGGATCTGGCGTTGAAATCGATTGTGACGGGGTTGGATTGGAGTCTGGCCTAATTTCAGTTACCAGTAATGCCACTACGCTACGAATGACAGACGAGTCTAACCAACTAGCGCAAAAGCAGCGTGTTCCGTGTTAGCTGCTGGCGGGGGATACTCAACTCATGGCTGAACAAATCGAGAAGGAACGACTCCAGCTCGCTGCGGTTGACGGTTGTTGCGTTCCGACGTACGGCACGATAATGCTCCCTGCTTAGCTTTTGGGCAAGTTGTCCGACGGTCGTTACCGATAACGTAGTGGTTGTTCGGTATGACCACCATACGCCAAGACTGTACAAGAACAGCCCTAGCAGTCCGTATGGCCAGGCTGGACCTATAATGGCTAACGAAATCAATAGTAGACAGGCCAGGGATGTGACAAGCCACTGTCTCGGCACCAACAGTTCTGTGGCAATACCCAATTCATGATCAAGTTTAGCTACGACCTGCCGACGGTTCGCCAGGGGTATCAGGTCGGCCAACGCTGTATCCGGTCTGATGGTACTTGGATTAGCCCCTGATATAATCGCCAAACTGGTCCGGAGTCGGTAGAATGCCTGTTGTGTTGTACAATCAGTGGCTGATTCGCCAGGGGTATATTGGTGCATCAGGTCGACAAATTCGCCCAGCGTACTGACCCGCGTATTATAGACAGAACTTAAATCTGCACCAAACGAGCGCTCAGCCAGTTCGATCACGTCCAGGATATTCTCCTGATTAGTATGTTTGAATGCATCACCGGGCATACTATCGCTAAGGTTTTGTAAAGTGACTAGGTAGATTTAGCGTAGGACTGAATTTTAGTGAAGCTATCAAAAAATTAAATTACATGCGCACTGGACTTAGCCTGTTACTTGTTGCTTTACTATTGTCGACAGCATTTATTGCCAAACCTACCCGCGTCGTCTTTTTCGGTGACTCCATCACGCAGGCGGGGGTAAATCCCGGCGGCTACATCGACCGGCTGCGGAAAATGCTGCCTGCCGACCAGTTTGAACTGATCGGTGCGGGTATCGGCGGCAACAAGATTTACGATCTGTTTCTGCGCATGGATAACGACGTGCTTGCTCAGAAACCCGACGTAGTTATTGTGTGGGTAGGGGTCAACGACGTTTGGCATAAAAGCTCGTTCGGTACCGGCACCGATCCCGACAAGTTCGTGAAATTCTACGACGCCGTGATCGATAAACTACAAGCCACCGGCTCACGGGTTATGCTTTGCACACCGGCGGCTATCGGCGAAAAAACGGATTTCAGCAATCAGCAGGATGGCGACCTGAATCAGTATAGCCAGCTGATTCGTGACCTGGGAAAGCGCCGAAACCTGTCGGTGATTGACCTGCGCAAGGCGTTTCTGGAGTACAATTTGAAAAACAATTCCGACAACAAAGAGAAGGGTATCCTGACAACCGACCGCGTTCACCTCAACGAAGCCGGTAATCAGTTCGTTGCTGAGCAGATGCAGAAAGCACTAACGGGAAAGTAGCCCACGCCACGGATGGCTTGGAGGTCCAGGCTACAAGTACGCACCGAGCTACACAGTCCCTTAGCGTTTTGTGAAATCAAGATCGTAATTGAGATTTAGCCGAAAGCCGTGATTACTCTCAAAAACTGGTTTGCCCGTTAGTGGGTCAGATTCGGGATGCTGCGTAATCTGGTTGAGGTAGTTCAATTCCAGTTGCAAGTTGTCACGAATCTGATAGCCCAGTCCCCCGGAAATCCGGTTCTGATTGAAAATGTTATTCTCGACGTTACGACCAAAGCCGATAAAAATTTCGTCGAAGAAATTGAGATACAGCTCACCCGGCTCTGTCGTTGGCCCGGCCAATGGGAATGAGCCCGAAATTTGGTAACGGGCCCGATTCTGATACTCCCAGTCGATTATCCGATTTGGATTCTCATCTGACTCTACACTGAGCCATCGCTGATCCAGTCGAAAGCGGTGGCTCAATTGTAAACGACCCAGCTTGTCACTGATGTGAATTTCCTCGTGGGCGCGATGCTCCAGCGTTGGCACACCCATGCTGGCAACCGGATAATCACCGTACGGATACGTTACCAGTAACGTATAGCCACCCCCGACTTTCACACGGTCAGACAGCTTATAGTTGGTGCCCAGGCGGGCCAGTTGTTGTTGCCAGGATTGAATAAAGTCAACACGACGCCACTGATATTCGGTATGGATAGTCCATCGTTTCGCAATTTTATGATCACCATTGTACGTGTACCAGCCAATCGCATTGCGGTCGACAATACGGTACTGTTGTGCTCTACTGACGGTCACGAAACAGCTAAAAAACAGAACAAATAGATAGCGATGGGTCATGCAAACGGCGTATGTCTGATAACCTAACCGCTCTCCGGCGCGGATGTTTTTCGTCAGCGAATATCGCTGTACAAGCGTTTTAGCTTATGAGGTGGGTAGCCGATTCCCCACAAAATGCCGATTAGCAGGAAAAGCGCGTTGGCTTTCCAGATGCCCCAGCGAGCCACCCGCCGGTCCGAGGACTCGACAATCCGATTTACCTGGCGAATACGGCCAAACCGAATGATGCGTAGGAGAAAATCCGCTTCTTCCATGATTGCCATCTCCGGTGTATAGCCGCCTACGGACAAAAACTGCTCCCGTCGGCAGAAAATGACCTGGTCGCCAAATAACAACCGACCTCCTTTAACGAAAAACAGATACGGGCGAAACAGCAGTGGGGCGTAGTAGGTCTTCAGGAAATTGTGCAGCGATGTCAGCCATTGGGTCGTCGTTGACCCGCGCATGATGGAGATAAAGCCACCTGCCGCCGTTTCCGGGTCATCGAGCGTACGGGAAATGACGGTTAGTGCATCGTCGGGTAGGATGGTGTCGGCGTGGAGGAAGCAGAGGATTGAGCCCGTAGCAACGGCAGCGCCCGCATTCATCTGCACCGATCGACCCGTTGCCGAACAGCGAAAAACCTGCAACTGTCGGAAACAGGGACGCATCGCTTCGGCCAGCTGTACCGTTCGATCGGTGCTGCCGCCATCGGCTACGATAATTTCGAGTGGTTCCGGATTTAATCGTTGTAATTGCCGCAGCACACGGGGGAGTGCCTGCTCTTCGTTCAGGGTAGGGATAATAATTGAAACGCCGATCATACTTAGGCAAGCTTCTAGAATAAATTCGCCAATACATTTACTTTGTTAACCGGGTAAGCCGTGGCTTGCCCGGTTACAAACTGACATATCGAATGTATCCAAGCTTATAATGATAACCTGATTCGCTGTTATAAAACAAAGGATACGGTACCTCAGAAAGGTATAGTGCTATTTGTTTATAGCTATTCGCTACCAACTACCGTTCGACTAAGGTTCATGGTTTAAGCCTAAAAATCAGCTAGTTGTAAAAGTCAGATAAAGCCAAAATAAGCAGGGATAGTTTTAATTTTAGTTTAAAATCAATGCGTTTATTTCCTGTTTCGGCGCATCATCCTTATCTGATACCCATACAAACCTGGTACGAGGCCTCGTTTCCGCCTGATGAACGTCGTCTTTTCAGGCACCTTCTGCAGCTTCTCGACTGCCCCGACATGTACCTTTGCGGCCTGGTCGATGGAGATGATCTGGTGGGGTTTATCGTGTACTGGCACTGGCCCGACATGCTGTTTGTTGAACATATTGCCGTTGACCCCGACCGGCGGGGCAGGCAATACGGCCAACAGGCAATTAGTCAGTTGTTACGATTGGAAAACCCGTACCATGTTCTCGAGGTCGAACCGCCACAGGATAGTACGAGTCAACGGCGGGTTCACTTCTACGAGCGGCTAGGCTTTTCTGTGGCCCCATTCAGTTATCTGCAACCGCCTTATCAGGCGGGTAACCCGGCAATTCCTATGCACCTGATGTCGATCCCTGCCATTCCCGACCAGGAAACATTCAGCACCCTTGGCCAGCTGATTCGGGAGCGGGTTTATGAACGTTTTTATTAATTATCAATAGCGTAATGCTCAAGCAAACGTGGTCCAGTCTCACACCATTCGTAAAAACGAAAACAGCCCGACCATCGGCCGAGCTGTTTTTCATTGGATCAACCTATACTGCTTACGCGTTGGCTGCCTGTTTCATTCGAATAATGTTCAGCGCGGCACCCGCTTTGAACCACTCGATCTGACCCTGATTGTATGTGTGGTTGACGGCGAATTCATCCGACGAACCATCGGCATGATGCAACACAACCGTCAGCGGAACGCCCGGCGCGAAGCTGGTTAGTCCTTTAATGTCGATCGAATCATCTTCCTGTACTTTGTCATAGTCAGCAGGGTTGGCAAACGTCAGCGCCAGCATACCCTGCTTTTTCAGGTTGGTTTCGTGAATCCGGGCGAACGAACGCACCAGGATGGCCCGAACGCCCAGGAAGCGGGGTTCCATGGCCGCGTGCTCCCGCGACGATCCTTCACCGTAATTCTCGTCACCAACGACAACCGAACCGATACCGGCGGCTTTGTAAGCCCGCTGAACAGCTGGCACTTCACCGTACTCACCCGTCAGTTGGTTTTTCACCGTGTTGGTCTTCTCATTGTAGAAGTTGACCGCCCCGATCAGCATGTTGTTCGAGATGTTATCGAGGTGACCGCGGTACTTCAGCCACGGACCAGCCATCGAGATATGGTCGGTCGTGCACTTGCCTTTCGCTTTAATCAGCAGTTTCAGACCACTCAGGTCGGTACCTTCCCAGGCTTTGAACGGAGCCAGTAGTTGCAGACGATCCGAAGTAGGCGATACGATTACCTGTACACCCGAGCCATCTTCAGCTGGGGCCTGATAGCCAGCGTCGTCTACGGCATAGCCTCTTACTGGCTGCTCGATACCCGCGGGTTCGTCGAGCATCACCTGCTCGCCCGATTCGTTGGTCAGCGTATCGGTCATGGGGTTGAACGTCAGATCACCGGCAATGGCGAAAGCCGTTACGATTTCGGGCGATGCCACGAACGCGTGGGTGCTGGCGTTACCGTCGTTCCGCTTGGCGAAGTTCCGGTTGAACGAGGTGATAATCGAGTTAGGACGGTTAGGGTCATCCATGTGCCGCGCCCACTGTCCGATACACGGACCACAGGCGTTAGCCAGTACGACACCACCAATTTGCTCGAACGTATTCAGAATGCCGTCGCGCTCAGCTGTGAACCGAACCAGTTCAGAACCGGGTGTTACGGTAAACTCAGCTTTAGCTTTCAGGCCTTTGCTTGTCGCCTGAGCCGCTACCGACGCCGAACGGGTCATGTCTTCGTAGCTCGAGTTGGTGCACGAACCGATCAGACCTACTTCCAGCCGCTCAGGCCAGTTGTTTTCCTTCACCGCTTTGGCGAAGTTCGACAGTGGCCACGCGAGGTCGGGGGTGAACGGACCGTTGATGTGCGGCTCCAGTTCCGACAGGTTGATTTCGATCAGTTGATCGTAATACGTTGCAGGATCGGCGTACACTTCATCATCCGAACGCAGGTGTG
>JAKONH010000365.1 GCA_022702045.1 Spirosomataceae bacterium | reverse complement strand
TGCTGCTGGGCGGTATTGCACTGGATACCTTCGCAATAGCCTGGTTTCAGAATCCTTGGCGACTCCTCTGGTACGTAGCAGCTTACGGGCCCGTGGGCTGGCCGGTGCTGAAACGAGCGGTGAGCAGCATTCTGCGAAACGACGTGTTCACCGAATTTTTTCTGATGGGTGTAGCCACCCTCGGCGCGTTTGGTATTGGGGAATACCCGGAAGGAGTGGCCGTGATGCTTTTTTACACGATTGGTGAGTTATTTCAGGACGCGGCCGTACTCAGGGCACGTCGTTCCATCAAAGCCCTGCTCGACGTGCGGCCCGATGAAGTAACTGTGCTGAAAAATGGTCAAACCCAAACCGTTAAAGCGGTCATGATTGAGGTTGGTGACGTGATTCAGATTAAACCCGGCGAAAAAGTAGGGCTGGATGGCACCATGCGTTCCGAGAGGGGCACCTTCGATACGGCAGCCCTGACGGGGGAGAGCGTACCCCGCACTATTGAGAAAGGCGAAGCGGTCCTGGCCGGTATGATTAACCGGCAGTCGCTGGTCGAGATGGATGTGACTACCCCCTATCAGGATTCTAAGCTGTCGCGGATTCTCAAGCTGGTGCAACAGGCCACCGGCCGGAAAGCACAGACCCAGGAGTTCATTGCCCGCTTCGCCAAAATCTATACCCCAGCTATCTGTACACTAGCTTTACTGATTACCCTTGTTCCGATGTTCTTCGTCGCCGATTATCAATTCCGCGACTGGTTGTATCGGGGTTTGGTGTTTCTGGTCATCGGTTGCCCATGTGCGCTGGTAATCTCGATTCCACTAGGTTACTTCGGCGGTATCGGCGGCGGATCAAAGCAGGGTATTCTGTTCAAAGGCTCTGTGTTTCTGGACTTAATGGCACAAGTCAAAACCGTTGTCATGGATAAAACCGGTACGCTGACCAAAGGCGTTTTTAAGGTGCAGGAAGTCAAACCCGTTGGTATCGACGCCACCCAATTGGCCCGGTTAACCGCCGCCCTGGAAAGCAAATCGACCCATCCAGTCGCCACCGCCCTCCTTGAACATGCCGGGAAAGGGTACGAAACTGTAACCGTTGACAATGTGGAGGAAATTCCCGGGCATGGGCTGAAAGGAACCGTCGAAGGGAAAGACATGCTGGCGGGCAATGCCAAACTAATGCGTAAATTCAATGTATCGTTTGATGAAGCCCTGACGCAGATTCCCTTTACAATTGTGATGACCGCCATTGATGGCGCCTTTGCCGGCTATTTTACCATTGCCGATGAAGTAAAGGTTGATGCTGCCAATGCCGTCAGACGCCTGAAAGCCGATGGGATTCGCACGGTGATGCTGTCGGGCGATAAAGCAGCTGTTGTGGAAGCCGTCGCCAAACAGGTGGGCGTAGACGAGTGGCACGGTGATTTATTACCTGAAGACAAGGTTAGGGAAGTCGAGCGGCTAAAAGCAGAGCAGGCCACCAGCCCCAAAGCAAAATTAGCGTTTGTCGGCGATGGCGTCAATGACGCGCCGGTAGTTGCGCTGGCCGATGTCGGTATCGCCATGGGTGGGCTCGGCTCGGATGCCACGATCGAAACCGCTGACGTGATTATTCAAAACGACGAACCGGCCAAAATCGCCACGGCCGTCGAAATTGGCCGGGCTACCCGCCAGATTGTCTGGCAAAACATTACCTTGTCGATGGTTGTCAAAGCCATTGTGCTCCTGCTGGGCGCTGGTGGGTTAGCGACAATGTGGGAAGCCGTGTTTGCCGATGTGGGTGTAGCCATGCTAGCTATTTTAAACGCTGTACGGATTCAAAACATGAAGTTCTAGTCCTTACGTCAACCGAGTTTTTAACAGGTAGAAACTCGGTTGACGTAAGGACTAGAACTTGGCAAGATATATTTTAAGTAGGTGGTTGATTTATCGAATGTTCATCTCTTAAAATGCCCAGTTTGAGAGGCACTCATACTAAAACGCCCCGCCGTCTCATGGGCGAGCCTTTGCTGAGACGGGTAACCTAATGGCGATTTTGTACCAGTATCCATTACCTCATTCCAAGGAAGTAGAGAGTTTACTTGCTGGATTAGACCTATAAGCTGAACTGAATGTATTTACCTACTATTAGTCAGCTGTTTTTTACTTCAGCCGATCTATGGCTTCGTTGTAGGTGGACACTATATGACTTATCACAATACACTGCTATTCAGTTTTGAACTTACGTTGATTTATGAGCATCTAAAAGATTTCCCACAGCTAACTTCGGTTTGGCGGGTGGTCAGTGGTGTTGCTCAAAACAATGGAGTGAGCTTTCACTGGCAGGGCCACCAGTACCGCATCAACTGGTATCAGCAACGCTAGTATCTGTCGGCTAAAACAACCTTCTTCTGGTCGACTACGACCGAGGAAATGATCGAATTTTGTTGGCTGATGACAGCGGATAGACATAACTAGCCATCCATTGTGTCAGCTTTATCGTTTAATAGTAATAAACCTGACACAGGTTTACCGAGTATCTAAATGCCTGATAATTGACCACGCGTTCCGTAAATACTCTCGCTAATTGGTTCAAAACCACAGCCTTACTTTTCAACCTATTTTCTAGTCAATCAGTGGTATCAAGGGTTGGATAAGTATGTTACCTTCAAAACCGTACTCATTCTGGATCCTGCTGGCAGGCTTCTGGGCGGAACTCATCTATCTCGTGCTACGCTACGCAATTCGCTATCGGTACGAAACCATCTATGGCAATCTAAGCCAGGCTTTTCCGACTAAAAGGCCGCCAGAAATAAGGCGATTACTCAAGCGCTACTACCGGCATTTAAGTGATCTGTGTGTAGAACCCTTTCTGTTTGCGGTGGCCTCACCGCACTTGCGTGCTCGTCTAGCCTGCTTCATCAACACAGAGTTATTAAACCAACTCCATCAAGCTCAGCGGCCGGTAGTCCTACTGGCTTCCCATTATGGGAACTGGGAATATTTAATTCAGCTACCCTTGTACTGCCCCTACCCGGTCTACACGGCTTACTCTCCCCCTCGCAAGCGGTGGGTGGACTTTTTATTGGGTAGGCTTCGCAAACGGTTTGGTGTTCAATTAATTCCTCAGCAGTCGTTTTATCGGCAGATGCTGGCCCGAACAAAGCAGCCAGCTAAGTCTGCTCTGATGGTGCTGATTGCTGATCAACGACCTGGCCCGGCCAGTTTGAAGCATCAACTACTGTTTTTGCATCAAGCTACCTATGTACAGTTGGGAGCCGAACGACTCGCTCAACAGCTGGAGGCGGCCGTCGTATTTGTAGACTGCGTTAAAGTGAGTCGATTTTGCTACGAATACCGGCTGAAGGGGGTAAACCTATCCCCCAAGCAAGCCGAGCCACTGGCACTGACCCAGTGTTACTTTGAGCAACTAGAAAAACAGATTCATCGCTCACCTGCCTACTGGTTATGGTCTCATGACCGCTGGAAGACGTCGCTACATCCTAGCTCAGCAGGTAAGTCCGTTAAAGCTTGACAGATTGCAAGAGGGAGCGCTCCGGTCGCGATGGCGAAGACTATTGACTACCACCCGGTGTGCCTGCAAAGTATCGCTCGTGTAAGTGGACCAGTCGCATTCGGCTGCCATTTTACCCCATTTCCTGTTACTAATCTACCGCCTTTTAAAACTGAAAATACGAGAATTACACTTTGTCTCAAGGGCGAGCGATATATGAGAATAGACCGCTCATACTTAGGCAATGACAATCTAAAAGTATACCCGTGTCAACGTTTCTTGACTGGGTTCTAATTGAGGCAGGTATCAATCCCAAAACTCACTATTGACTATAGTTTTTGGATTGATACCTGCTCGTGTAGGTTGTTTTAACCAGCTAAGCAACCTTAACTACTGGCTATCTGGTGACTCCCCGAATGGGGCAGTCATTAATCGGGCAACTCATCAATACTACTAGGTTCAACCTTCGGCTGCATATTCATCTGGTGACGATACTGACTCGACGCTTCGTAGGCTAGCCGGCGTACCCGCATGATGTTGCCTAGCGGCCGGTGCTCGGGCAGACAGTGAAAGGGATTAAACGTCAAGACGTCATCGACATACACCCGCCGGGCCGGGCTGTAGGCCTCCTGGGCCGGGATGACCAGCTTGGCAATGGGTTGATAGGGGCTTTGCGCCTGAGGCCATTCCACCGAGCCATCTTCAATGGGCATTGTGTTCAGATCCGTGCATAGCTGCGCCCCTAGCTCATATTCGGCGCTGTCATGGGCAAAGAAGCTCACTACCAGATCCCGCAGGGCGGAGTCGTTACTACCATCGATTTCTTGGCCCTGCAAGGCTTTGACGGAGTCGGAAAGAGGTGTAGCCCAGATCTTGGCGATGTAGTCCCCGTAGCGCAGGGCGGCCATGCTGAAAAAGGTCTCCCCCAGGATATGGGTATTGGGCTTACCCTTTCCCAGTGGATCAGCCGGTTCCAACTCCACCCCCACCACCTCCAGTGCCTTGTGCACCCCGGTGACCAACTGGGATTTGGCCTTTTGTAGCGCCGGAGGCGTGTCGGCGGCTTGTTCCTGCTTGAGTTGCGCTTTCAGATACGTTTCGACCGTACCCGTGGGGATGACCGGATGGTTGACTAGCAAAAAGTCCTGGGTGAGCGCATCGGCTTCTTCGGGCAAAAACTTCGTACCAGGTACCCCCACTACTTTCAGGGCCATACCCCTAAAGGTGGGTTGACCATCGGGGCCAAGCGCCCCGGGAGCGGTGGATAAGCGGATGATGACGGGGTAGGTAGCGGGCGTTTTGAATAAGCCCTGGGCTAGGGGTTCAGGCAGGTCATCATAGATCTGCAGCTCCCCCCGCAGCATGCCGTGACTCTTGGCGTGGGCATCGCGGATGGCGTGGCGGTGCTTATCGAACATCAGTCGATTGACGCGAGCCATCGACTCGACGGCCTGCCGACTCTGTTCATCCTCGTTGGGCTGCTTGACCTCGATCTGGTCCGAATAGCGGACATAACTTTGTTGAGTTGGGGACATATTGATGCGTATCTAAAGGGCGTAGCTTTTGTAACGCGTTATGGCCCCACTCGGTTAGGTGTAGTTAGCTGAGTAAAGTTTTGTTTATTCTCCGGGTTAATAGATAGGTATATAAAGCCGCTTCATCTCACTGGGGAGCATTTTTTGAGATGAATTAAATGCAGACCACAAATGACAATCAGCCTATTTACTCGCTGATTTCAGCTATAATCCACTAAACGAAAGACGGCTTAAGTGCTTCCCTTGTAAGGTAGGCTGCTCTACCGTTACGCGATCGATTATTACCTGCATCCTGGCTCACTGCTAATCAATTACCCCAGCCGATAAGTCAAGAGCGGACAAAACTTGTACGCTTTCGGACAATTAAATTGCCCTATTTAGGCATAAGTGGCTGATAGTCTGTAACATATATTTATAGCATTGGATTTGTTTAGCAAATAGTAAGAAAATGAAATCGCTAAACAAAGTACCATGGCTAGAACCTATCTAGGGGAATTTGAAGAACTCGTCCTATTGACAGTGGCTATTCTCAATGGGGGGGCCTATGGACTCAATATTGCAGCAGAACTCAAGCAACGTACCCATCGCTCCATCAACCTCAGCGGAGTGCATGTGGCACTTTATCGCTTAGAAGAAAAAGGCTTCGTCAAATCGGAGCTTGGAGGGGCTACAACCGCTCGGGGAGGCCGTCGAAAGCGGCTTTTCTCTATCACCGCCTACGGCAAACGAACACTCGATGAGCTACGGCAAGTACGAAACGAGCTATGGAAATCAATACCGAACTTGTCCTTCTCCTAAATCATGGACCAACCTCCATATACCCCCTTACCACCTGCCTGGGCTGATCGGTTGCTGAGACTAGTCTGTCCAGCCGAGTTCCAGGAAGAACTGCTGGGTGATTTGTATGAACAGTTTCAAGAGCAAGTGATCCAACTGGGGGAGCCTACCGCCCGACGCTTGTACGTCTGGAAGGCTATTCGCTTTTGTCGCCCTTACTTCTTCCGTCGCCGGCTCAGCTACCAAACAGCCCACACCCCTATTTATCACGTTCCCTCCTCACTAAACTTTTCTATGGTACGCAACTATCTTAAAATTGCCTTTCGAAACCTGATCAAAAATAAGCTCTTTTCGGCCATCAACGTCTTTGGGCTAGCACTGGGCATGTCGTGTAGCCTAATCATTGGCCTTTGGGTGAACGATGAGTTGAGTTTCAACCGGTTTTTCAAAAACCTCGATCAACTCTACATGATTCGATTGACTGGCGGAGCTACTGCCTGGGAACAAACACCGAGTCCATTAACGGAAGCATTGAAAGCGGAAATTCCGGCAGTGGATAAAGCCGTTAAACTCACTTGGAAAAATAACTTTCTGATTAAAGTGGGCACAAAAGCCGGCAAAGAAGAAGGGTATTATGCTTCAGACGACCTGTTCGACGTATTTCAACTGCCTGCCTTACAAGGTAATCCGGCCGTAGCCATTAAAAATCCTAACAACATTGTCATTACACGGTCGGTCGCCCAAAAATACTTTGGAACGACCGACGTGGTAGGTCAGGTGCTTCAGCTGAACAACACTAAACAGTACGTTGTGGGAGCCGTCATCGAAGACGTACCGCTCCATTCATCAATTCAGTTTAATTGGGTGGTTAATTTCAAGGTACAGCAGGAGTCGTGGATGCATTGGGGTAATAATTCGTTTATCGTCTACGTCAAACTCAAGCCTCATGCTACGCAGGCCCAAGCAGAGGCCGCCATGAAACCGTTGCTGGCCCGCCATACCGACGACAAATACACCTATCCCATTCTCCAACCGCTCAAAGATGTTTACCTCTACGGGGAATATGTCAACGGCAAACCCGCTGGCGGGCGGATCGATTACATTAAGGTGTATGTGCTGGTAGCCCTGTTTATTTTGCTGATTGCCTGCGTCAATTTTATGAACTTAGCAACAGCCCGTTCAGCTACGCGGGCGAAGGAAGTAGGCGTTCGGAAGGTGGTTGGTGCCCCGCGGTCCGCCTTAGTCGGGCAATTTATGGGTGAGGCTTTTCTGGTGAGCATACTAGCCGCAGGTATAGCCCTATTGCTGGCCTGGCTGATTATACCGGTTATTAACGAAGCGTTTCAAAAACAACTTCGGATCAATTTTGCAGAGCCTGTGCTGTGGGTAAGTTTTGCTGCTTTGGTTGGCCTCACTACGCTCGTAGCGGGGAGCTATCCAGCGTTTTTCCTATCGGCTATGAAACCAGTTCGGGTGCTTAAAGCGGGCACGGCTGGTATTATTGAGTCGGCAAAAAGTAAAGTCGGTGTTTTTCGAAAAACGCTGGTTGTCTTTCAATTTTCGCTCTCGATTCTGCTAATCATCGGCATGCTCGTGGTGGGTCGGCAGATGAACTACATTCAGACCAAACATTTGGGTCTGGATCGGGAAAATATTCTCTACGTACCGGTAGAAGGCAATCTGTCGCTGAAAATGGAGGCTTTCCGGCAGGAACTACTCCGTTCGAAGGGCATCAGTGCCGTGACAACAACGGGTGAATTACCCATTCACATAGGCAGCACCGCCAGTGGGCAATTGATCTGGCCGGGCAAAGACCCTAAGTACAACGAAACGATCTGGAATATGATGGTTGGCCACGATTTCATTAAAACAATGAATGTCAAACTGCTGGCCGGACGCGACTTCCAGAAAACGACTGACTCATCCAACTACATTATTAACGAGTCAGCGGCCAAAATGATGGGTTTGCAGGACCCCGTTGGACAACCGGTCACGTATAAGTTTGGCAAGGGTCAGATTATTGGTTTGATGAAAGACTTTCACATGAGTTCGCTCCACGATCCAATCCAGCCACTTATTTTCATGTTTAAGCCCGAGTGGACGAATTTTTTGCTGATCAAGACCCGCTCCGGTCAAATGGCCGAAGCCATTCGATACATCGAGCAAACCACCCATCGATTCAATCTCAATTACCCGTTTGACTACCATTTTCTGGACAAAGAGTATGGAAAGCTGTATCGTAGTGAACAACTGGTCAACACGCTAGTCAATTATTTTGGCTTACTGGCCGTTGTTATTTCCTGCCTTGGCCTGTTCGGTCTGGCGGCTTTCATGGCCGAACGGCGGTCGAAGGAAATTGGGGTTCGGAAGGTGCTGGGGGCCAGCGTCACCAGTGTGGTCACGCTGCTTTCCACAGACTTCCTCAAGCTGGTGTTGATCGCCATTCTCATCGCTTCGCCCCTTGCTTGGTACGCGATGGATCAGTGGTTACAGAATTTTGCCTACAAGGTTGCCATTGAATGGTGGATGTTTGTGCTGGCTGGTTTACTAGCGGTCGGGATTGCCCTACTGACGGTGAGCTTTCAGAGCCTAAAAGCGGCTCTGGTCAATCCGGTAAGGAGCCTACGCAGCGAATAAAGCATTCGTAAAATGGCTAACGCATTGACTAATCGTCGATGCGTTAGCCATTTACTGTCTATCGCGCCAAATGTCTAGTCTGAAAGGCGTCCTTACCGAAACACCTCTCCGTCTTATTTGGGAGCATTAAATGAGATTTTGGGTAGTGGCTTAACTGCGTTGATATAGGTATCTTTGTGAATGGTCTTTGAAGTAGTCTCCTGTAAGTATTATGGGCAAACCCAGCACGTCAAACGGTATGTCTCTACCCGTGCCGGTACTCAACGATACCGATGATATGACTGCGGACGTACCGCCCGGCGGCCCGGCTTTGTCCAAATCTACATTCATAAAGCACGAGACCCTTTGGTCAAAGAGCAGATTACACAGATGGTCCTCAACGGAGCCGGCATACGTGATACCGCTCGTGTTTTAGGCGTTAATCGGAATACCGTCAGCGCTCAGTTTAAAAAAAAGTAGTGAAGTGGTTCATATAAACCCCTTGTACGTCAATAGAGGCTTGAAGATGAGTCTCAAAGTCGATGAGATGTGCCGGGCCGCCGGGCGGTCGTATGTGGGCAAGAAAAAACAACCCCGCTGGCTGTGACAGTCGGCCGCTGCCGTGGGTGGAGGATGTCGTAACAGGAGAGATTATTGCCTTCGTTTTTGGACGACGTACTCACCAAACGTTTCGACACCTACTTAGCCTTTTAGAACAGACTAAAATCGAGGTGATTCGATGGATAACGGACTCCTAGTGGGCCTACTTTGATTGTTTAGATCAACGATTACGCCTAGTCCGTAAAGCGTTATTATAAAGGCTGGGACGTAAGCATCTTACTCTTCGAACACGCTTGAAGCGACTGACCCGCCGAACTATTTGATTCTCTAAATCAGTGGCGGTCCACGATACCACAATCGGCCTGTTTATCAATCAGTTTTTCTTTGCCGATCAACGCAATTAAGCCACTACCAAAATAATAACAGTTGCCCATCAGAAGGGAGGGGTAGGCAAAACGACAATTGCCCTGAATCTGGCTTACTGCTTTGCCGATAGCGCTAGGGTGGCTATCACCGACACCGATCTGCAAGGTAGCATTTACAGTTTGAGCGGGTTGGTTCAAGGGATCGATTTGGTCAGTCCGGACGATGTGTTGGACGGTAAGGTTACGGGCTATGATGTGCTGATCGTCGATACCACCCCTTATCTCTCAACCCGGTTGTCGGATCTGTTCGCTTTGTCGGAATTCGTAGTAATTCCGACAAAGGCGGGGCTACTCGACGTGCTGGCTATCCGCTCGACAATCAATCTACTGCAGCAGTCAATGCTGAGTCGGCCAGCGCTTCGGGCTGGTATTCTGCTGAACATGGTGATGCCCCGCTATAGCATGACCGGCGAGGTAACCGACGCACTGGCGGAGTACGCCGAGGGTGAGCATGGTATCAGTATACTGTTAACGCTGATTCATCAACGGATCAGCTACGTGCGAAGCCCCCAGACGGCCGGGGTATTCAACAGTGCCGATGAACGGGCTAAAGACAAAATTCAGCAGTTAGCAATCAGCATCATTAATCAGCTCCAGTAATGGCAAAGCAATCGACCCGCCGACCCGTGATCGGCGATATACTTAAATCATTACCAAAGCTCAAAACGACCGTGCAGGAGGTAAGACCGGTACCCACACCCGCCCCCGAAACAGCCCCTAAGCCGAAGCCAGAGCAGGTTCGTATTTATGGCTTTTGGGTGGATGCCGAGCTGGGCGAACGGTTCAGAATAAGAGGGGCCAAGGAAAACAAAAAGCCTCGTCAAATCCTGATTGAGGCTCTGGAAGCATACTTGGTCGAGAAATAACCTAATTACCGGATCGAGAATGTTTCACGGTCGTTTTGCGATACAGGCGTTTTGTTATAAAATGCCGTCAGACTCCTTCGTCAATTACCGGCATACCACGCGTTTTATAGGAGCAAATAAACTAGTTAACAAGTACAGTTCTGGTGCTGGCTGTACAATTGACCATTTGGTAAATTATATAGTATACAAAAGGCTTTAGCCGCAGCTTTGTGAAGTAACAAATGTAGCTCAACTATGAACCACACTCGTTTTCTCGTCATTAGTATACTTACCATTGGGTTAGTAAGTCAAGCCTGTCAGAGTCCACAACCTAGCCCCGCCGACCCTAGTCAACCCAATGCGCCGGAGGTACGGTTTCGGGTTAAGTCGCTTAGCGAAGATTTACCTAACAATACTGCTAAGATTACCCTGTTTAACTACGATAGCCAGCATAGGCTCAGTGGCTTGGTTGCCTATCAAACCCCCGACAGTTTGCAGGCCAATGTAGAACGGAGTACGTATCAGTATGACGCCCAAAACCGCCTGGTTCGCCAGCAACGTCAAATAATCGTTCGGCCTAATACTATTTTCTTCACCGCCCCCTTGGTTGAGGCGCATCAGTTTGTTTACAACGCAACGAATCAGGTGACTGAGATCCGGTTTATGGCTAGCTATTACATACTCACTTCAACGGGCGTGTACAGCGTTGATCCCGCCGTACTCAGCTCGCCTTCTACTTTATCTCAACTGGCCACGCTGCACTATGATCAGCAGGGCCAGTTGGTAAGTTTAAATAAGCAAAATTACTTCCAGGGTAATCCCGGTATGGTGGCCACGACTAACACCTACAGTTATACAAACCAGAATCTAACCTCTGCCAACACGGTTACCTCACAAAACGGGGCGCAGCTTTACAATATTACCAGTACAATAACTTACGACACCCAGCGTAATCCTTTCTACGGAGGCTACGTTATTGGCCGCTATTTCGGGGGTATTTCAGACTTTTTTCAAAATCTCAGCACGCTTAGTCCGCATAACATTACTAAGCTGGACGGGGTCAGCTATCGCTACGAGTATAATGAATCGGGCTTGCCCACCGTGCGATATACTTACACCGATAAGCTGGTACAAACGCTACGGTTCACCTATGAGTCGTACTGAATCGCATAATTGGTTTTGTCTACAGCAAAAGCCCCGCTCTGCACAGAGCGGGGCTTTTGCTGTAGAGCAGGTGATCCAACGCATCTCTCCGCCAATCTATAGTTTAAAATTATTCTTTAATTGCAGTTTAAGAATATGTAGATCCACTTCCGGTACCGGAATCA
>JAKONH010000359.1 GCA_022702045.1 Spirosomataceae bacterium | reverse complement strand
CTCCCGCGTAACCGCCCTCGCATTTGACACGCTGAACCGGCAACTGTGGATTGCCGAACCCGACAAACTGTACTGCTGGACATGGCCGGGCAAGCTAGTGGGCAACTATGACCTGTCCACTACGATTGTCGACATCAAACCCAGCCAGAACAACCTGCTGCTTACCGACATCGGTACGCTGCTGCCGTCGAATGTGCCGAAAGGGGGCGTTTTCTCGCTGTCAAATGGCAAACTGGTTGCCCGGCAGGCGTCATTGCATCGCCCGGTATATGCACTGACTGACGACCTCGACGAGGATGGCTTACCCGAACTGATTACCGCCAACTTTGGCTACCATACGGGGTCGCTGGCCTTTTACCGGCAGCGTAGTCGGGCCGACTCGGCCCAAACCAGACAGGTACTCCTCGACACACCGGGGGCGGTAAAATTCTACGTGCGCGACATGAACGGCGACCACAAGAAAGACATCGTCGCTCTCTTTGCGCAGCAACTGGAATCGGTTTATATCTTTTATCAGAGTGACAACCTGACGTTTACAGCCAAAAAAGTGCTTCAGTTCGAGCCGCAGTACGGCACCAGCGATTTTATCCTATTGGATTATAACCACGACGGAATCGATGATATCGCCTTAGTTCACGGTGACAATGCCGACTACTCTTACAGCTCGAAGGCGTTTCATGGCCTACATCTGTTTTTGGGCAATCCAGATCAGACGTTTAGCAGCGCTTTTTTCTACCCTATTTACGGCGCAACCCGCTTACAGGCCGACGACTTCGATAAGGACGGTGACATCGACTTCGCCGTATCGTCGTTCTTTCCAGAGATGAGTACGCTGGCGGCCGAAAGTTTTGTGTATCTGGAGAATAAAAAATCGGACCGGTATCGTTTTGTTGCGCACGTAGCCAGGACAGCCACGCCTATCAAATCGCTGACACTCGAAAAAATGGACATCGACGGCGACGGCGACACGGATTTAGTGCTTGGCCAGATGTCGTATTCACCATCGCCTATGCCGGCTACCGTGCAGCAGGTACTGGAAAACGCACCCTACAAACTAATTTTACTCCGTAACCGGCTCATCAACTAATCACCGGTTGGCGACAGGGCTTAATGATTCCATTTCCGAAACTGACCGTCGGTGTCGTGCAGGCTACCCCTGCGCTGTTCGACCGCGAGAAAAGCATCGACATCGTTATCGACTGGCTCGGGCGGGCCAGGCAGGCGGGTTGTCAGTTGGTATTATTCCCTGAATCGTTCATTCCTTGCTACCCACGTGGGTTGAGTTTCGATGCCGTTGTCGGCCGCCGAACCGACCGGGGGCGCGAACAGTGGCTCGACTACTGGGCCAACAGCGTCGAAATACCATCGCCATCCAGCGACCGACTCAGCGACGCCATTCGCGAAGCGGGTCTGTTTGTGGGGCTGGGCGTTACCGAGCGCGAACCCATCGGCGGCACGCTGCATTGTTCACTGTTGTATTTTGGACCGGATGGTTCGCTGTTGGGCAAGCACCGCAAACTGAAACCCACGGGTCTGGAACGATATATCTGGGGCGAAAGCGACGGGAGTACACTCGTCAGTTACCAGACCAGCCTGGGCCGGATCGGCGGGTTAATCTGCTGGGAAAACTACATGCCCCTGGCGCGTACGGCGCTCTATCAGAAAGGCATCGAGATCTATCTAGCACCGACGGCCGATGCTCGCGACGCATGGCAGGCCACCATGCAGCATGTCGCGCTGGAAGGCCGCTGCTTCGTACTGGCGAGTAATCAGTTCGTCCGCAAAAGTGATTATCCCGAGCGCTATCAGGCCGACCTTACCGATGAACCCGACATTATGAGCCGGGGTGGCAGCGTAATTCTGTCTCCGCTCGGCGAGGTGCTGGCCGGGCCACTCTGGAATCAGGAAGGCCTGCTCACCGCCGAACTCGACTTCAGCCTGCTCGTCAAAAGCAAACTCGACTTCGACTGTGTCGGTCATTACGCCCGACCCGATGTGTTTCAATTAACGGTCGTCAATCAGCCAGATACTCAGGCTTATCCGCTCTAACAGCCAGAAAACCGCGAAAAAAAGGTCTACTGGCACAAATAGTGGACGTATTCAACTGTGGCTCTCCCGTTGGCTGAGCGCTTCCCCAACTATGGGCTTACCCGCACGCATTTCCATTTTTTCTTTCCCCAGCCCTGTTCGATCCCTCACGTGGTCACTGCTGCTATTCTTCAGCACGCTAAGCTTAGTTCGGGCACAGTCGACACCCAAGCCGATAGCGTCGCCATGTCGTACCAAACCGTTGCCGCTGGCCCAGCGCAAAGCCCTCGAAGCCGCCATGGCACAGGCCTTGCAGTTGCGACAGGCCAGCGGACAACCTACAGCCTCACTGACCTATGTGCCGATCCGACCGCATATTCTTCGCCGGTCTAACGGGACGGGTGGCTACGGTTTAGCGAGTCTGAACAATGTACTTGCCCTGACCAACAATTCTTATCGTTCGGCAGGTATTCAGTTTTACTTCTCGGGAGACAGCCCTGACTATGTTGACGACGATAATTTGTACAGCGCCTTCGTTATCGGTATCAGTGAAACGACTATCGCCACTCGTAACGCGACAAATGCGCTGAATCAGTACTATGTACAAGCCTTTGACGGCGACAATACGGGGGGTTATGCATATTACCCGTCCAATAACGTCGCGTCGACCCAGTCGTTTATCCGGGTGGGAAGCGACACGGATCTGGGCAATCGCCTGATCCCGCATGAATTGGGGCATAACTTCAATCTGCTGCACACCTTCGACGACGAGGCTGGTTACGAAACGGTAGCCGGTGACAACTGTACCCGAGCAGGTGATCTGGTCTGCGACACCCCCGCCGACCCCTACGGCCGACCCGACCTACCCGATGCAGCAATGACCTGTGTCATGGGTTGCCCATCGGTTTATGCTTGTACTGTTACAGAACCCGGCACCGGAGCGCATTATCACCCTTCGCCGACGAATATCATGTCGTACTACTTCCCCTGTACGCACGATCTAACGGCCGGGCAGTACGAACGTATGGCTAGCGGGCTGGTCCTCCGACAGTCGCACACCGCCTATTCGCTCAACGCAGCGTCGACCCCGGTTAACCCGGTCACCAATCTGGCGGCCACACTGGTCAACGCCCGCGTCGTACTGAGCTGGACAGACAATGCGACCAACGAGATGGGGTATTTCATCGAACGGTCGGTCACCTCCGACTCGACCGGTTTCACCTTTGCGGGTGGCGTAGCCCCAAACGCGACATCGTTTACCGATTTAAATGCGCCCTCAGCTACTACCGTCTATTACCGGATACGTCCATCCAACAGCACAGGTAACCTTAGCCAGATACTTGTTTTTCATACCCCTTTCTGCCAGCCGGTTTATACATACGGGTGTAAGGACTACTCGACTGGGCTGGGTAGCGTTCAGTTCGATGGGCAGGTGCTGAGCCGTAATTCCGGCTGTTCCGCTTCAGGAGTTGGGCAATTCACCACGGTTAATCCGCCAGTTGCGCCGGGAGCCAGCTATGCCTTCACCATTGCGCCAATCAACCAGGTCAACGCCCTACGGCTGACGGTATGGGCGGACGTCAATCGCAACGGTTCGTTCAGCGATCCGGGCGAACAGATTTACCAGACTCCCACGTCGACCACGGCGGTGATAACCGCCGGGATCACCATACCGGCCAACGCAAAGCCGGGCCGCTTGCCAATCCGAATTGTATCCTCGGCGGGTAACAATACCAATCCGGCAGATCCCTGCGGTAATTACAATTACGGCGAAGCAGAGGATTATCAGCTGAACGTTTTGCCCTGCGTTTCGACGACGGTGCGAAATGGTAACTGGACCGACCCGTCTGTCTGGTCATGTGGGCGCGTACCCGCTGTGGGCGAAGCCATCACTGTACAGCACGTTATCACCATACCAGCCGCCGTATCAGCTGATGCCGCTGCGCAGGCTCAACGTATCTCGCTGGTAGCGGGCGGACAGTTAGTGTATGTCAGTGGCGGCTTACTCCGGCTTAACTGAGTGGGCTCTTTTAAAACTTTTTCTTCTTTCGCAATTCCCGCATTTCGAAGTCAAGGGGCAGCTCGTTCATGCACTTGAAATGGCCGAGGGGGCAGGCGTCGAAGCCAATTTTGGAACAGGGCCGGCAACCCAGGCCAGTCTTTTCCAGCACGACGTAGTTGGTTTTGTACGGATACATACCCAACTGAGGTGTCGTATTACCCCAGATCGAATAGACTTTCTTTTTGAACGCAGCCGCGACGTGCATCAGCCCCGTGTCGTGGCTAAACACAACCTTCGCCCGTTGCACCAGCGACGCCGACTGATTGAGGTTGTACTGCCCACAGGCATTGTAAATGATCCCACTGCCTAATGCCTGCTCAATCGCAATGCCCGCGTCACGATCTTCTTTGCCACCCAGCAATACAATGGGGTGATTGATCTTTTGACATAGTTCGATCATGCGCGGTACGGGCAGCTTCTTGGTCGCATGCTGCCCGCCAATTGCGTAGGCCACGTAGTCCTCACGGTGGGTGACCGGCAACCAGTCCGCTTCGATCTGATCTTTGTACGGAATAAAATAATCCAGCCCCTGCTCATCATTGACAACACCTAACGCCCGGACGGTCTCCATGTACCGGTCAACGATGTGCACATCGGGCATGGCATTGACCTTCCAGCGGACGTAGAGATACTTGCGCAGGTTCAGCTTATTGAAACTATACGACGGTACGCCCAGCAAGCCCAGCTTGATCATGCGGGTGCGGAGGTTGTTGTGCAGGTCGATGATGTAGTCGAATCGTTCGGGGCGGAGCGTGGCCAGCAAGTCCGACAGGCGGCCATCGAGGTAGTGTACTTTGTCGATGTACGGGTTATGTTCGACAATGGCCTGAAACGATCGTTTGGTGCAGAAGTGCACTTCAGCGTCCGGCACTTGCTGTTTCAGGCAACGCACAACGGGCGTTGTCAGCACGATGTCGCCGATCGACGAAAACCGCAGCACTAAAATCTTCATCGGGGAGACAGCGAATGAGTTTAAGGTTTACTGTTCAAGGTTTAACGTCAACAGCATAAGCAACCTTAACCGTTAATCAACAAACCTTAAACCCGTTCGCAAAGCTATCGTATTTGGCGCGGGTTGTCAACTCATTCAGTTGCGCCAGCCTCTTGGTGCGACAGGCGTTTGGTAAAGGTTGTTCTGGCAGGCAATACAGGGTGGATTTGACGGGTACGGAGAGTCGATTGGGTAGTCGGCATCCGGGCTCCCCTGCCCGCCACTACGGTCGACGTAAATAATCTGTTCCGACAGACCTATCGCGCCGAAATACCCGTACACCGGCTGACCGGCATCGCTCACGCAGCGTATATTTCCGGCAACCGAGGATGGTGCAGCATCGAACAGCCCACCCGTATTACTAACCAGTTGTTTTACGCTTTTCCAAAACTGGTAGGCTCCCCGGCTCAGGCCCTGCTGCTGCACCGACAGGTAATAGCGTGCGTTCGACGTGTAGGGAACCTGCATGATGTATTGACGACTGATTGCCTGGCCGTTGATGTCGCCATCGGAACTGATATCGATACAGTTGTAACAACGGTCGATCTGCCAGCAGGGCGTGCAGCATAAAATACCGTCGTATTGCTTTTTGGTGGCGTTGAACGTTTTCTTGCAAGCCTGCAACGTTTCGTAATGCACCCAGTTCCAGCGGTAGTAATTTCCCAGCGTGTCTGGATCCTGCGTGTCGATATACACGTTCCAACCCTGCTTGATACCCAACTGGTTGACCCGTGGTGTACTGACGTATTCAGAGTATATCTTCGAAATGGCCGATACGCCGGGCAGCACCTCCGCCGTCGACTCATACCGTAATCCAGCCTTGGTCTGAATGGTCAGCGTATAACTCCGCCCAACTATACCCTGCATACCATCGGCCCTGGTCTGATACATACCGCCCGGCGCCAGTTCGGTCAGTACCTCACGATTGCCGTTGTTATCCGCAATTGTGACGGTAGCACCCGTTTCAAGCAGGTTGACGCCCTGAATCGTGTAGTCGGTTGTACGGGTCAGCCGGACAGTATAGGGACCGGGCTGATCGGTAATCTGCCCCTCAACCACGAGCGCTGGCGCAATACTGACCGTTTCCGACCGGTATTCGGTCACACAGGCCAGTACCGTCAACGAGCAGAGTAGGCTTATCAGGAAGGAGGATAGTTTCATAATAGGTTTAAGGGCTGAAGTTCAACGTTTAAAGTTGCTGATCGTGCCCAACGTTAAACGTTGAACTTCAGACTTTAAACCTGACTTCGTCAAAACTTGAAATTGTAGGTCAGCGAAGGAAAGACGGTTCCGAATATGGATAGCTTATAGGCGTTTTCATTGGCTGCGTTGCTTAGCCGGTAAAAGACGGAATACGCGTTTTTGTGTGCATACACATTGTAAATCGAAAAGACCCAGCTACTCTGGTTCCGTGTCTTTTTCAACGGGTTCTGCTCGAACAACATCGAAAAATCGAGCCGGTGATAATCCGGGATGCGTTGCTGATTCCGGTCGACGTAAATCGGCACATAGATACCATTGATGAGCGCGCGGGCATACGGTTGCGTCGTCGGGCGACCAGTGCTGTACGTAAAGTTCAGCGACAGGCTAAACCAGGCCGTCGGGCGGTACGTCGCCAGGATGTTGAGCGTATGCGGTTTATCATAGTTGGCCGGATACGGGTTTCCGCCATTAATCCGCTCACTAGCGTACGGACTATCCATCGTCAGGAACGTACGGGCGTAGGTGTAGCTGGCGAAACCGGTCCAGCGCCCTTTGTTTTTACGCGCCAGTCCTTCAAACCCGTAGGCACGTCCATCGCCCTGCACGATCTGTGTTTCCACATCCGGGGCCAGCTGAATTTCCGCCCCATCGCGGTAGTCGATTGCGTTGGCAATGTGCTTGTAATACAACTCCCCCGACAGTTCATAGGCATTGTCTGTACTGTTGCGGAAATAGCCCAGCGAATATTGATCGGCGATCTGCGGTTTGGTGTAGGTGTCGCTCAGGTGCCAGCGTGAAGTAGGCAACGCAGCCGTGGTATTGGCAATCTGATTGATATACTGTCGCAATCGACTATAACCCAGTTTCACCGATTTCCCCTCGCCAACCGTCCAGCGCACCGCCAGTCGAGGTTCCAGGCCACCGGTTGCACGGTAAGCGGCTCCGGTACCGTACGTGCGGGTACCGGTCACCGTTTCATCCTGCACCGGGCTGTTCTCGGCATAGGTTCGAACGGTAGCCGGCCCTCGGTTGAGCAGTTCCGAATAGCGCAGCCCCATTAGGATCGACAGTGCCGGGTTGAGCGTCCATTCGTCCTGCGCGTAGGCCGCCAGTTCGTACGCCCGCTCGTCGGCCAGCGTCACCGGCAACACATTGGAAAACGCCCCCACCGTACGCGTGTTGGGTTGTACGCGGTAGTCGATCAGGCTTAGCCCGACTTGTAACTGATGTGCTGGGTTGAGCGTGTACGTAAAATCGGTTTTTACCTGCCGCTGCCAGATGCCCGACCGTAGGTTGAAGGCATTGGCCGAATCGGGTGCCGACAGATCGGCACGGTATCGACTCAGAATCAGCGCCGTATTGAGATTCGCCCGCTTGCTGATAAAGTAGTTCCAGTGCAGGGTTCCGTTCAGCGTCTGGTAATTGAACTGCGTCGACGATGCATTGATTTCCTGACCCGACAGCGAATCGGACGGCAACTTAAACACATCCTGACTTTGATAACCGGTGAGCGTCAGTGTGTGCTGCTCATTGATCTGGTATTTGAGTTTGGTGGTCAGGTCGTAGAAGTTGGCGCGGGTATTTCGCAGGTTGGGTGGCGCCAGCTTGAACAGAAAGTCGTTGAACGACGCCCGCGCTCCCAGCAACAGCGACAGTTTGTTTTTCAGAATCGGCCCTTCGATCCCCAGCCGACTCGACACCAGCCCGATTCCGCCGTTGACACTCCATTTCTGCGCGTCGGGTTCACGAACTTTTACGTCCAGCACCGACGACGCCCGACCGCCATACGACGCGACCACGCCCCCCCGGTTGAGCGTCACGTCGCGCACGATATCGGGATTGAAGGCTGAGAAAAAGCCCATCAGGTGGCTGGTATTAAATACCGGCGCTTCATCGAGCAGCACTAGGTTCTGATCTGCGCTTCCGCCACGCACGTTGAAGCCGGGTGCCCCCTCACCCACCGTCGTTACGCCCGGCAACAGCAACAGACTTCGGATGATATCGACTTCGCCCAGCAACGGAGGGATTCGCCGGATACTGCGGATGGTCAGTTGCGACACCCCCAATTCGACCTTTTGCACATTACGGTCGGGCGTCTCGCTAGTCACCGTTACTTCATCGAGATCTTTGGCGTCGTCAGCCATCGTAATTTCCCGAAACACGGTACCCTGCACCCGCACCGTATCAAGCGTAGGTCGGTAGCCGACATGCGTGAATTTGAGCACATACCGTCCTGCCGGTAGATTGACAACGAAGAAACCATCTTTAGCCGTGACGTATCCTTTCGACACATCGAGTACAACGATGTTAGTACCCTGAATGGGCTGCTTCGTACGGACGTCGCGTACGTAGCCCGTCACGGAGAAGACAGACGTTCCTGGTCGGGGGGCCTGCGCCTGCACAAGTCGGCAACAACTAGTGAGTAAGAGGATTAGTAAAGCAGTCAGTCGCATAGGCAGCAGGTGTGTATCTCAGAATCAGACACTAAACGCATTCGTCCGTCCGATTTACCCACTACTCTGGTTTAGGTACCAACGTTGCAGTTGATGTAGCCTGCACCTGGAAGGTGCAGACGGGTGCGACAGCGACCGATAAAGTTACTGCCTTGCGTAGTTGGCCTGACGGCCGCCAGACGTCCACGTCTGGGCTACACCAGCGACTACACTATTTCCGGGTATCCGCCCAGATCAATTTTTCGTCTGTGCGCTTCTCGAAGAAGTCAGCGCATTTGCCGTCGCCTGAGCCAGCGAAACCGCCGTCGGGCAGGCAGATGGTGTTGCACTGATCGTCCAGCAACTGGCTCGGTATGTCGCAGCAGCGCTGTGGAATAAAATAGACGGTCTTGCCCTGATAGCGATACTGATACACTTTTGCCGGCGGATTCCATACACCTTCGGCTTTGATCAGGTCGATCCGGGTTTGCAGACAGGCAGGGATACCGGTTGAAACATCAGTGCGCCGACAGCCTAATGACAGTAGACTAGCAAAGAGACAGAGGTGAATAAGACGATTCATCGTTCAGCGTGTGGTTGGTTAGTGGCCAGACCGATCTTACCGCCAATGGGTTGGAACGACGCCTTTTCTAATTCCTGTACCAATACTCAGTTACCCACTTCCCGCGTCCAGATTTCGTTGACGGGCCCACCGGTTGAGCTTTGTCCGGTATGATGCCACTCCGCGGGACTGACCTCCGCCCCGAACGTCAGCGACTTACCGACACGGCTGTTGTCGCGGGAGAAGAATTCGATTGTCTCGGTGTACTTACCGTCTTTCAGCGTATAGTTGCCACCGCCAGTGCCGGAAAACTGTTTTGTCTGCGGATTGATGGCAACCCATTGAAAGCGCGTTCCAGTCAGCAATTTAAGCGTCTTTCGGGGGCCACGCTGCATGGGCGTCAGTTGCCCGGCGTCGTTGGCCCGACTTGTAATGCGCCATAAACCGGCTAGTTGCTCCGACGAACCGGGTCTCGCCAGAACCGCTCTGGCAAGACCCGGCTGATCAATCCTGTCGAACATCATCTTGCCAGAGCGGGTTACCACAGTCAGCTTTTTGTTGGCCAGACTGACGGCCATTCGATCAGCCGACCCGACACGGGCACTGTCTGTTGAATTGAACTCGACAATTTCAATCAGGTTATTACCCGCCAGTTGCCATGTTCCACCACTGGTACTGATGAATCGGTCAGGTTCGTAGGCTGTGTGAATGACGTAGTTATTCGTGAACGTCAGCACCGTACGCGCACCCGACGGTTCCACAAACTGCCAGGCGCCTACCAGGTCCGCCGGTTTTACCTGCGCCATCGCCATCAGCTGACTCAGGCCTAGGAGTAAAGAGATTACAACTAGTTTCATGGTTGCTTGGAATAAGGTTGCTGCGTTTAGTTGGCGTTCACGACAATTCAGTCATTGGTCAGCGAACATAACCAGTAGACGGAGTTAGCGCCTGGTTATCTAATCACGAACTAACGAAGCTACGCCTGACTCTCGTCTGAACAAAGAACCGACACGGCTGGCGAATGGCAAACCGCGCCGTATCTTTGCAGTTTAAACGATTATGGCAGCTACAATCCGCGACACTACCTATCAACTCCGGCAGGGCAACCTGATTGCGCTGGCCGACGAAGCCGGCTGGTCAATAGCCGCTGACCCGACCAACGAAGAAGCCGTTGCAAAACTTCTGACACTTTTTTCGGTCATGCCCGACGGCGTTCGCCCAACGGTACTGATTCAGAACGCCGATCAACTGGTGCTGTACGTGGCCAAACTACCCGACGTCGCCTACGACGTGGTCGACTTTGCCGACAATCCGCTGATCGTCGTCTTCGAGCAGGGGAAAAATATTGCCCCCGTATTACTCGAACAGAGTCAGGAAATTGCCGTCCGGCGGTCATTGAACGCCGAGGTACAACGGCTCATCGGTGGGTTTGGCCGTGGCCTGCTCACAATCCCGTTCGAGTCACTGACGTTGCCTCCACCGGCCGAAGCCGCCGTTAGTGAACGGTTTGGCTCCTTACCCGGCATGCCCCGCAAGCCCCGTATCATCCGGCTCGATCTGGATGGCGGCATGGCGTTCATTAGAAAATAAGTTTGTGGTTTGTTGTTCGTAGTTCGTGGTTACTATCGTGACAACCGTGGGCATACAACTACGAACAACAAACTACAAACCACAAACCACTACTATGAATTTTACCGATACACTGCCGCCCAACCCCATTTTCGAGACGCTGGCGCAACAGGCCGACGCGCTGGGCGTTCGTGCGTATGTGGTGGGCGGGTTTGTGCGCGATCTGCTGCTGAAACGCCCGTCGAAAGACATCGACGTCGTCTGCGTAGGTAGTGGTATCGCACTGGCGGAAGCCGTTGGCAAAGCGATGAAGGCTCCGGTGGCCGTATTTCCCAACTTCGGTACCGCCATGGTCAAGGTCGACCTGGGTGGGCAGGTGTGGGAAGTTGAATTCGTCGGCGCGCGCAAAGAATCGTACCGGTCGGACTCGCGCAAACCCATCGTCGAAGATGGTACGCTAGAAGATGATCAGAATAGGCGTGACTTCACCATCAACGCGATGGGTATTCAACTGAATCGCACCAGCACGACAGGCGTGTTCGGCGACCTGCTCGATCCGTTCGATGGGCAGAAAGATCTCAAACGAAAGATCATCCGCACCCCACTTGATCCGCTGGTTACCTTCTCCGACGACCCGTTACGCATGATGCGGGCCATTCGCTTCGCGTCGCAACTCAACTTCGACATCGAGCCCGCTACGTTCGATGCCATCGTGCAGATGAACGAGCGCATTAGTATCGTGTCACGCGAGCGCATCACCGACGAGCTAAACAAGATCATTCTGTCGCCAACGCCATCATACGGCTTTAAACTGCTGTACCATGCCGGCTTACTCGATCGTATTTTCCCGGAACTGGTAGCGCTGAAAGGCGTCGAAACCATCGAAGGGCGCGGCCACAAGGATAACTTCTACCACACGCTGCAGGTACTCGACAACATCGCCAGCCGTACCAAGTCGACGCCTGAACTCAATGCACAGGAACTGTGGCTGCGTTGGGCCGCCCTTCTGCACGACATCGCCAAGCCCGCCACCAAACGGTATGACAAGAAGGTTGGCTGGACATTTCACGGTCACGAAGACCTGGGTGCCCGCTGGGTGCCGGGTATCTTTCGGACGATGAAGTTGCCGCTGCATGAGTCGATGCGGTTTGTGCAGAAGCTGGTTCGGCTACACCTCCGTCCCATTGCTCTGACCAAAGAGCAGATCACCGATTCAGCACTACGTCGCTTACGGGTCGATGCGGGCGACGATCTCGATGGGCTGATGGCCCTGTGCCGGGCCGACATTACGTCGAAGAACTACGAGAAAGTACAGAAGCATCTGCGCAACTTCGACCGCGTCGAGCAAAAATTAATCGACCTGGAAGAACGCGATAAACTCCGCAGTTTCCAGCCCGTCATTACCGGCGAACTGATTATGGAAACGTTTGGGTTACCACCGTCGAAGGAAGTAGGCGAGCTGAAAACGTTTATTCGGGAAGCCATTCTCGATGGCGACATACCCAACACGCTCGAAACGGCTTACCCTTTTTTGCTGGAAGAAGGGCGTAAGCGTAACCTGACCGTTGTCAAACCGCTCGAACTGAATCTGCCTTAACGAGTTACTACACCTAAGCTACAGCGTATCAACCACCTGAATACACTATGGAAAACAATACCCGCCGGTTCTTCGGCACGTCACTGACAATCCTGGGCGTCGTTGTCGTCCTGTTTGCCCTCGTTGCCTTTCTGTCGGATGGCAAGCCTCTGCTGGGCATGAGCATCAACAAGGCAGAATCAGCAGCCCCGTTTATCGTGGGCATGATCTTCCTGATCACCGGCGTCAATCTCGTACGCGAATCGTAATAAAAGTTGTAGCGTTATAAAGTTGGATAGTTGTAAAGTTACTATCCGTCGTCAGCCCACTCTGTGTCAAGCAAAACGTGCTAGCCAACTTTACGACTCTACAACTTTAAATTTCACAACTTCATCTAGAAATCCTGGCCGTCAGCAGCCATTTGTAGGTATCCTCGGGTTCGGGTAAGCCGCTGGGCAGAATTTGCAGATACATCAGGTGCAGGTGCGTCGGCGACCGGGGTTTATAGGCGTTGAAGCCCGACCGACCCATTTCCGAGATTTTCTGCCCGGCCCCGATCCACTGCCCCGGCAGCACGTCGACAACGTTGTTGTGGGCATAGTAGAACAGCCCGTTCATCACCGGATCGTATAGCCAGATCCAGTTGCCCCCCCGGTACTCGGAGCCGGGCGTCCAGGCCGTTTCGATGGCCAGTACGACGCCACTCGTCATCGCTAGCACATCCGCCGGTCGTCCGGTCTGGTCATCGATACAATCCTGATTGCGATCGGCGATAAAAATATCCTGCGCCGGGTGGCTGCCCCGTACGTTGTAATCGAATAAATCAAATCCTTTCCCCCGATAGCCTTCACCGTGTGTTCCACCGATGGAACGTGGACTATAACCCCGAATCGGAAACGCAAAATACTGACCACTTCGGCGCAGGCTGTCCCGTTGCAGACTGTCGTAGCGCATACGACCATCCTGATCGAACCGGTGTTTTAGCCCAAGCATGATCTGACCAAACCGGCGACGGGCCGAATCGGGTTGAATGCTTTGCTCACGAATCTGTGTGTACAGCACCTGAAACTGCTGGCAGTAGGAATAGATCGTCGGTTCGTCGGGCTCGCGGTCCATTGTCTGTGATGATGCGGCATTCAGCCCGCCAACCAGTATTGCCACTACGATACCCAGTATTCGCATAAGCGCGTACCTATTACTACTCACTACCTGTCAGATTTGAATTACGCGCCAAAAATACGGAAAGCACGGTAATACGAAGGGTAGAACGTACCGAAGGGAGCTTTACCCGTACACTAAATACGACTAAAGCCCCCTTCGATGGCTCGATTGTGCAACCGGTTACGGACAAACAATCTTGTAAAACGTGTAGCTAAGCGTAATGGCCGTATAGGTGTAGCTGTCCGACAGGGCTGTATTGCTTTGCCCCAGCTTCATGTTCGTAGTCCCGAACGTTTGGTCACCCAGTCCGTCGATGTAGTCATAGCGAGTGAAGCGCGTCCCAAATTCAAACCCTATACTCCAGGGGCGATGAAACTCGTATTTTAGGCCCACACCGAGCGGGAAACTCAGCATGCCCCGCGCCCGGACGACATCATTTTTGCAGTTGAAAAGCCCGACGCCACCAAACACATAAGGTGTCCAGTTCTTGACTTTCGGCTGCGTGGTGTAATTTCGAAAATTGTACTGCAGGTCGCCCGTCAGCTCGCTGATCGAACTTCGGAACGCAAAGTTCCGGGCCTGCTGAAACGGATCGTTGCTTAGCTGATCGTCGCCCCGCACGCCACCCACGGCAATACCCAGTCGGGCAGAAAACGAACGCGTCGCATTGTAGCGGAAAAATAGGCCACCCGCCGGTCGGTACAGACGCGGATCAAGGTGAACTGATACGTCGCCTTTGTAGAGCATACCACCCAGACTACCGCCCACCTCAATTTTCTGCGCGTGCAGATGCAGGCTTATAAAAAGCCCGGCGATGAGCAGCCGGGCCGTACGCATGTGTTGATTCGTCACTACCTATCGGATCGGGGGACACTTGATCTTACTCGGAATGATGTAATGAATCTGGAAGCTGGTCAGTATATACCCGTCATTTAGTTTGCCATCGGCACCCCGCACAACACTTCCCTGCAATTCATTACCAATTTGTGCCTGCTGCTCTGGGGTACCATTCTGGTATAGATTGACTAGTGGCTGGTACCGGTCAGGATGGCTTTTCAGCCGGGACGCGTAAACCTCCTGCCGACGGTCGGCCATCTGTGCTGCCAGGCCGGTCACGACACCCGAAGCCGCATAATTACCACCCACATCATCCAGATAGTCGGTGAACGTGTACCGATAGCCTACTTCAAAGGCAAGATTAAAGTTTTCGTTCAGCCTGTAACGTACCCCCAGGCCAACCGGGATAGCGGCCGTTACGAGCGAATACGGTTTGTCGTAACCCGGCTGTCCCTGCCCTTCCGTGTGCAGAGGCTGAAGCTTTACCCAGCGCTGCGAATCGTCGCTACCCTCCACATACGGGGTACGGGCTTCCGGGCTGTGCGCCAGCAGGGCAATACCGCCGAAAATATAAGGCGTAAGCTTGGCCCGCTCTTCCGACGTCCGTCCGTCTGGAATGAAATTGTAAACACCCGTGATAGCAAACTCTTTCAGATCATTGCGGAAGTGCAGGTTCCGGGCGTACTGCGGCAGGTTCTCAACGATGTTGTTTTTGTTAAACGTGTAGTCGTCCCCCGAAATACGCGCCCAGGTAAACGTAGCGCGGGCCGCAAACTTAGGCGTAAACTGCCGGGCATAGCCGATACCTACGTTCCAGCGCGGCATGATATACGTTGCCTTGATAAACTGCCGGTACCCAGCCAGATCGCCATAGTAGTGCGAGGAGCCAACACCGAAACTGACAGACGAATACGGCAGGAAGTGCGTATTCACACGTCGCTGCGCCAGACTATCGGTTGAGTCGGCAAACAAGGCAGCGACCGATAGCATACCAGCAGTCAGGTATTTTATTTTTTTCATAGAGAATGTATGGGCGAATCAACCGGATGAATCAAAGCGTAATCTCTTCGGAAACGGCAATTTTTGGCTTTTATTGGTGAATACGCAAAAAAAGGCCTGTGCGGAACTTAGCAGCAAGGATCACACCAGCTTAGTTGCGGATGTCCCAGCCCCAGTTGAGTTTACTCCGCAGCGTATTGAGAAAGTTCTCGTCACCCAATTTCACCAATCGGGCCTTGAAGTCTTCTTTCTGCACACTGATGCGTGCCGACACATCAACGGTAAACGAGCGTGAGTCGAGTGCTGCCAGAAAATTACCACTGCGGCTCTCAACCTCGAACGACAACTGACAGGTGTCCATTACGATCATTGGGCGCACGTTCAGGTTGTGCGGACTGATGGGGGTAATGATCAGATTGTTGTTTTCAGGAAGTAGCACCGGTCCACCGCAACTCAGTGAGTACCCTGTTGAACCGGATGGCGTTGAAATGATGAGCCCGTCAGCCCAGTAAGAGTTCAGAAATTCGCCGTCGAGGTACGAGTGTACGGTAATCATCGACGACGTTTGCGTACGGGTAATCGTGAAATCGTTGAGCCCGAACGGCAAAGCGCCAAAAATGTCGGGGGTAGACCGGACATTGACCAGTGTGCGTTCGTCGATACCATACTTCCCGTTGAAAAGCGCATCGATCATGAGCCGGATTGAGGGTGGCGCAACTGTTGCCAGAAAGCCCAGCCGGCCTATGTTGATCCCCACAATCGGGATTTGACGGGGCCCAACGTGCGTCACAGCGTCAAGCAGCGTACCATCACCACCTAGACTAAACACGAAGTCAGCATCAATGACACCCTCTTCAGGCAGGTAGGTCGATTGACTGTAATGAGCGACGCCGGCGGTATCCAGAAACTCACGGTACCCCGCCGAGATCAGCACGTCGACTTGCCGTTTGGCTAATTCCTCGAACATTGCCTGCACGTAGGGACGGGCCGACTCGGGGAAATTCCGCCCATGAATGGCGATTTTCATAAGGTAGTTTGTGGTTCGTAGTTTGTGGTTTGCGGTTCGTTGCTCAGCGCTTAACTACGAACGACAAACCACAAACCACAAACTAGGTATTTAAGTAGCGCAGCAGTGAGTCCAGCCGTTCCTGATCGATGCTTTCGATAGGCGTGTTGGCAAAAGCGGCTTCAATCTGATACCCGAACCGTTCGAGCGTCGATATAACCGCCGTAATGTCCTGTCGGTTAAGTTTAAGCGTCAATCGGGACCGATCAGGCATGCCATAGGCCGCACTTGAAAAGTAGCTGCTGATGATCTTGACGTTGTTTGACTCAACTAGCCGGCTGATTTCCGCCATCGAGTAGTCACGCTCGTTTAAACTTAGAATCAGTACGGCTCCGCTTTCCTGCACACCCAACTCCTGGGCAAACTGCCGTAAAAGCTCGGCGGTCGAAACGGTGCCGATAAACTCGCGACCCTCGTTCAGTACGGCTACAACGTCCATGCGTTGCTGCATGACCATGCCCAATACTTCGTATAGGTGTTGGCCTTCATAGACATATACCTGATCGAAGAGGTGCAGGATATTTTTCAGCGGCCGCTGATCGTCGCCAACATCAAGCAACAGCTCTTCGCTGACAATACCCAGATAGTCGCCCTGATCAGTCAGGACCAGTTGGCCAATGCGGTGTTCCTGCATCCAGTCCAGCGCCTGCCCAACCGAATCGGTCGGTTTCAGGGCCGGCAGCATTGGGTCGATAAGTTCAGCAGCCAGCATACAGATTGGTGTCAA
>JAKONH010000335.1 GCA_022702045.1 Spirosomataceae bacterium | reverse complement strand
TGCGCATTAGCCAGGTCCGCTTCCGCTTTCCTGCGCACGACCGGATCAGTTAGACTACTTAGATCGGGGTGAATAAGTGTCTGATAATCGTTGAGTGCTAGCTGACGAAACCGGTCTACATCCCCCTGCGTGATGGGGACAGCTGTCATGCCAGCCCGCTCGGGGTGCATATATGCCGTCATAGCCCAGGCGATTCCCCCACCGAAGGCTACGGTTCGGCGTTGTTGCAGCCCCGGACTAGCCGTGTTAAATTCCAGATTTATCGTCGTATCAATCAAAGGCCGGATCGCTTTGAGCGCTTCTTCTTTGTACGCGTTGATGTCGAGCGAACGTTTATTATCAATCTGCGCAGCCAGCGTTTTTGTGCCAAATGAAAAGCTGATCGAGCGGAATCGACCGTCTCCGTTGTAATAGCCACCTTTTGTGTTTCCACTGCCAATGTCGATGCATGATGTCGACGCCCAGAACTTACGCGGAATCGTTCCCACCATGAATAGTTCGGCCTCGCGGGCAGCGGTCAGCGTGGTATCGATGGCTAGTTTGCTGCCGTTGGGCAGATTGGTTGCCACCAATCCTGACAGCATGTCGTAGAGCGCCTTTTTCTTGTTCGGCATCTTCCCTAACGACTCATTGATACCACTACTGAAGGCCATATACACCCGATCAGGCGCGATGTTGTAGCGCCGAATCGAATCAAGGTATGCTTTCATTACATCGCGCCCGGCGTCGAACGACTGTGCCGAACCCGACACCAGTGTCACGTTGGGAGCCAGCGGTTTAGAGCGGATGTCCTTAGCGTAGAAACCATTGTCGTACGTTGTTCGGAAGATGGCGAGCTTCACCCCCGATGCGCCAATGTCGATACCGGCATACAGATCTTTACCAGCGGCTTCATTTAGCAGTTGCCGCATGGCCGCTTCACTGGCCGAAAAGCCCAGTTTCTGATAAAGGGTCAATGCGCGCTGATAATAGCGAACAGCTTCCGTCGTATTTTGCATGTCGCTGTACGCGTAGCCCAGGTTCTCATAGGCAATTGCTTCCTGACCAAGATCTTTCTGTTGAACGGCGGGCACGGCCCGTAACAGCAAATCGATAGCCTGTTGTGGCCGATCGACCATGCGCAGGGTATTCCCCAACTTAATAAAGCGGGCAGCCTCAACGGCAGTACGTGCGTTCTGTGCACGAAGTGGTAGACTAACGGTAAGCCAGCTAAAAAGCAGTAACCAATACTTCATAGAAATAGCCGTTTTTTATTCCAGGTTGCAGACGTGTGTCTGATCCTAGACGACAGCGAGGCTAAAAATAAAGCATAATTGGCCGGCTACGCAGCGAATGGGCCGCAACTGTAGTACGCGGTATTTAAACGATAGAACGGTACGGAAAAGGCGATCAAAACGACTCACCGGTCAGAATGTAAAATCCGGTACCCTCACGGGTGAAGCCCACATCGAAACGCAGAAACACATCTTTCTTTTTGAACAACAGGTATCGTACGCCCGCTCCGCCAGCGGGCAGCAGGTTGTCAAGGCGGATTTCTCGCGCCGACGGGGCCACTGTACCGACAGCGGCAAAGACGGCAGCACCGATGCGTTTGCTGAACCAGAACGGCAACCACCGGTACTCAAGCTGTGTGGCCGCATGTACCTTGTCGCGGTAGCGGCCCAGATAATAACCGCGCATGATGGTTTCGCCCCCTAGCAGCGCCAGTTGGTTGAACGGAGCATCGCCCCCGGCCAGTACGCCATACGCCTGCCAGGCCAGCACCTGATTGGGGCGTACGGTTTTGTACAATCGTATATCAGCCAGAATATTCGAGAAGGCATACGTGCTGGCTCGCGTCGGGTGGTAGTTCAGGTATGTCAGTTCCGCAAACGCGCCTTTCCGGGCATTGAGTACATTGGGCCGACTGTCGTAAATCAAGCCCACGCCCAGTCCCAGATTCGTACTGCCGCCACTACCTCGTGGCAACGCAAACGAAGTTCCCTCTGGCTGCTGAAACTCGACATTGCTCAGGTGTTGCAGATCGACGACAAGCCCCCCGAACAGGTTGGGGTGAATTCGGCGCATCACCCGCTGTCGGGCCTGAATCGAAAAAGCATCGACCGTGGCCGGACTATCCGCATGAGCATCGGGACCGATACCGTAATAAAGCAGTGGAAATCGTTGAAACCGTGCTCGCCCCAGGAAGTACCAGCGATCATGGTCGCCAAAAATGGTATTATCGAGATTCAGGCCATACTGCCCCAGTAGGGTAACGAAGCCAAACGCCTGCAATTCACTCAATCGATTGTTGACAGTATCGTTGTTGGCGTGGTACAAATAAAGTGCAGACGCACCGATCTCCAGACTGGTTTCTGGTGCATAGGCTATAGTCGGATATAACGCCAGATGGGGCTGGTTCGACGCTGTTGTATCGTTCAAAAAGCGATTGTACAACCGCGTGATGATGTTCTGTGCCGACAACGAGCTAGCACAGCATAGTGCTATTACTAGCCCACTCAGCCACCGGTAAACTGCCCATTTCGTTTTACCCATCGACTGAATTCACCTAAGACACCTGTTAGTTGAGTAGCAGTTTATGCCTACTTAATCATACTACCAAGCATCGGAATTAGTTTGAAAGCCACACAGATCAGTTAAAATAGCATTAACCTACTATTATTTTTAAATAATCCTAAATTGTAGAATTTATTACCGCATACAATTCAAAAGTCAACTTTTAATTCTGTTAAATTAGCAAAATACAATCTATACTATTTTCAAAATTTGACTAATCCGGACTATGAAGCATTGCTTTACAACCCGACGGTGGGGACTGTTTTTTTTAGGCTGGTTACTCTGTCTGTCGATCAGTTGGGCCCAGACAGCCCGGACAGTTACGGGACGGGTAATCGCCAAATCCGACGGCAAAGGACTTCCCGGTGCCAACGTACTTGTGAAAGGTAAAACCGTTGGCGCTGTAACCGATGCCGACGGGGCCTTTACGCTCAGCGCCGAACCAAACGTCACGCTGACCGTGTCGTACATCGGCTTTCTAACCCAGGAATTTGTGCTGGGTAATGAGTCGCAAATTACCATTACCCTGGCCGATGATGCCTCACAGCTACAGGAAGTCGTCGTGACGGCCTTGGGCATTGCCCGCGACAAGAAAGCGCTGGGTTACAGCCTACAGGAAATCAAAGGATCCGAAATTACGCAGGCCCGCCCGACCAACCTGGTCAACGCCCTATCGGGCAAGATTGCTGGGGTGCAGGTAACGGCCACTAACGGTATTCCCGGTGCCTCGTCACGGATTCTGATTCGGGGAGCCAACTCGATTGGCGGAAACAACCAGCCGTTGTTCGTTGTCGATGGCATTCCCATCGATAATGGTAGCTACAACGTCACCCCCGGCTCGACCTCAAATACCAACAACGTTACAACTGATTACGGTAACGGTGCTTCGTCGATCAACCCCGACGATATAGACAATATCTCCGTACTGAAAGGTGCCAACGCGGCTGCCCTCTACGGCTCACGGGCGGCCAACGGCGTTATTCTGATCACGACAAAACGGGGGTCTGCCAGCAAAAACATTGGCGTGACGGTAAATACCAACACAACCTTCGACAGCCCACTGCGGTTGCCCGACTTCCAGAATGAATACGGACAGGGGCTAAAAGGGCAGTTTTCGTACGTCGATGGTATGGGTGGTGGCGTAAACGACGGTGTCGATGAAAGCTGGGGCCCCCGGCTCGACGGTCGGCTGATTCCGCAGTACAATTCTCCCATCGTCAACGGTGTCCGGACGGCTACCCCCTGGATTGCCCGACCTGATAACGTCAAAAACTTTTACGACACAGGGGTTACCACAACCAACAGTATCGGTCTGACGGGCGGTAGCGACAAAGGCGACTTTCGTATTGCTTACACCAATCTGTATCAGAAAGGTATGCTGCCTAACACGAACTACAAACGGCAGAACATTTCGCTGAACGCAGGCTGGAATTTTACCCCGAATCTGAATGTCCGGACAAGCGTCAACTACATCAAAGATGGATCCGACAACCGGCAGAACCTCAACCTGTACTGGATCTGGTTTGGCCGTCAGGTCGATCTTGAAGACCTGAAAGCAAATCCCGTTGTCGAAGGTACCGACCCGTCGCAGTGGCCACAGCAGCGTAACTGGAACGCCAACTATTGGAACAACCCGGCTTATGCACTGAATTACTTTAAATACGGCAACGAAAAAGATCGGATTATTGGCAATATCACGGCCACCTACAAACTAACCGACTGGCTGACGCTAACGGGCCGGACAGGGACCGACTTTTCCAACGACCGGCGTATCACCAAGCGGGCAAAGGGCGTCGGCCTGCCGAACGGCGACTATACCGAAGACATTGTCTACGTACGAGAAACCAACAGCGACTTCCTACTGACAGCCACTAAACGCGTGAGTGACATCAACATTGTTGCGTCGGTAGGTGGCAACTTGCGTCGGAGCGTTTCGCAACGCGACTATATGTATGCATCAGAGCTGACGATTCCGAACCTATACAATATCGGGAATGCCAAGTCGCGCCCTACCGTAGTCAACCGCCTGACCGACAAACGGGTTAACAGCCTGTACGGTTCGGCATCGCTTTCGTTCCGCGATTACCTGTTCCTCGATCTGACTGCCCGCAACGACTGGTCGAGTACACTGCCCGCTAACAATCGCTCGTATTTCTATCCGTCCGTATCAGCCAGTGCTATCCTGACGGACATGCTTAACGTACGCTCTAACGTACTGACCTATGCCAAGCTGCGCGGTGGATATGCCATGGTGGGTAACGACACTGACCCGTACAATCTGATGCAGGTGTACAGCAGCGAAACCGCCTGGGGCAACACGACGACATTCTCGGAAAACAACCTGATTTACAACCAGAATCTGAAACCAGAGATCACGACAGCGATAGAGTTTGGCCTGGAATCGCGGCTGTTCAACAACGCGTTGCAGTTTGAATTCACGTATTACGACAAGAACACGAAGAACCAGATTCTGCTGGCCAACGTCGCGCAAAGCTCTGGCTATTATAACTCGGTTATCAACGCAGGCAGTATTCGGAACAGCGGTTTTGAGATCGAACTGTCGGGAGCCGTTCTTCGGCGGCCGGGCGGCTTCCGCTGGGACGTCGGCGTAAACTTCGCCCGTAACCGGTCGCTGGTCGTTGACCTTGGTGGTTTGTCGACCTATCAGATCAACACAGGTTCGCTGCTGCGCAACGTGATTCTGGAAGCACGACCGGGCGATCCATACGGCAATTTCTACGGTACCTACTACCAGCGCGATCCTAGTGGTAACCTGATCATCAACAGTCAGGGATATCCGACTGCGGCTTCAGACCGGAAAGTAGTAGGGAACATCATGCCGAAATGGACGGGCGGTTTTCAGAACACGTTTAGCTACAAATGGGTAACCGTCAGCTCACTGATCGACGTACGGTGGGGTGGTAACGTGTTCTCACAGGGTATCAACATCGGTCGTTACACGGGTGTACTGGCCGAAACGCTACCTGGCCGGGAGGGTAATATCGTCGCACCGGGCGTGAACGAAACGGCCAACGCCGACGGCACCTTCACCTACAAGCCGAATACGATTGCAGTAGCCAGCGCCGACGACTATTATCACAATTTCTATAACCGCAACGTCAACGAAAACTACATCTTCGACGCTAGTTACGCTAAGCTGCGTGAGGTTCGGATTGGCTTCGCAATTCCGCAGCGGTGGTTTGGCCGCACGCCGTTCCACAACGTTAATTTTTCAATCATCGGTCGTAACCTGGCGCTGCTCTACAAAAACATTCCGCACATAGACCCCGAAACTAGCTACTACGGCGATGGTAACGTACAGGGCTTCGAAAATGGCAACACTCCTTCGGCCCGCAGTATGGGCTTTAACCTAACGTTCGGCCTTTAATTTTTTCTTTAAACACAGAGGTACAGTAAGTTTCACAGAGATAACAGAGTTGGTTTTTAGCTTGTCCCCGGTCGTAACTGATTCCCGTGGCCTGTGTCTTCACAGGCCACCTGCACCGGACGGCTGACGCATGAACTGGCTGACACGAAAGTGGGCTTTGTCTCCACAGCCTACAGGATCGGCCTGAAACTATGGATCAGCACAAGAACAACCTCTATAAACTCCGTGGGAACTCCGTTCCTCCGTGTTTAAAAACACACATACATCCATGAAGAAATCGCTCTTTCTCTCATTTGCTCTTTCGCTCGGTCTATTGACCGCCTGCGATAATAAATTCGACGAAGCGAACCTTAACCCCAACGATCCAACCAGTGTACCGGCTGAACGACTGATGCCACACGGTATTTACACAACCGTCAATGGAGTAATCGGCACGCTGGGGCTGGACGTGGGTAACGACTGGGCTCAACACATGGCCCGGATTCAGTATACGGAAATCGATCAGTTCAGCTTCACCAGCGACACGCAGGACACGCCCTGGCGCAACCTCTACAACGAATCGCTAGCTGATTTCCAGAAAATCATCGAGCTGGGCAAGGCTGGGGGCAACGAGAATTACCAGGCCATCGGGCTCATTATGCGGTCCTACACCTTTTCCGTACTGACCGACGTGTACGGCGACATTCCGTATTCGGAAGCGCTCAAAGGAACTACTGCGGGCATTGTCGCGCCAAAGTTCGACATGCAGAAAGACGTCTACGCCGGACTGGTCGCTGATCTGAAAACCGCCAGTGACCTGATTAACAGTAAAACCGTTTCGAGCGAAGGTGACATTCTGTTCGGGGCAAATATGACGAAGTGGAAGAAATTCGCTAACTCGTTGAGCCTTCGGCTGCTCAACCGCATGGTGGGCAAGTCGGGATTGAGCATCGATCCAAAGTCGGAAATGACCCGTATTCTAAGTGATCCGACCAAGTACCCAGTCATGACGTCAAACGCCGATATAGCGCAGCTTGTGTATCTGGCCCGACCCAACAACAACCCGATCAACGAAAATCGGCGTACCCGCGACGATCACCGCGTCAGCGCCACCATGATGGACAAACTCGTCAGCCTTAGCGATCCAAGGCTAGCTATCTACGCCAGCAAAGCCGCCGATACGGGCGAGTACAAGGGCGTACCCAACGGCTTGTCGAATTCGGAAGCCAGCGCACTTGGCCTGAGCAAGACCTCGAAAATCGGAACGTATTTTGTGCAGGAAACAACGCCTGGTGTGCTGATGAGCTATGCGGAATTGAACTTTATCAAAGCCGAAGCCGCCCTCAACGGGGTTACGGCAGCGGGCGATGCGGCAGCCGCTTACCAGGAAGGCATCAAAGCGTCAATGAGCTACTACGGACTGACAACGCCAGCCAGCTACCTGACGGCGACGACACTCAAAACCGGCAGCGACGCTCGGGTGCAAGTTCTGGAACAAAAGTGGATTGCTCTGTTCGGACAGGGTATCGAAGCCTGGACGGAATACCGCCGGACGGGCATTCCTGCGCTGGTGGTGCCAAAGATCAACTACAACAACAACGCGATTCCGACCCGTCTGCCCTACCCATCCACGGAAGAAAACCTCAACAACGCCAACTACAGGACAGCGTTAACCCAGATGGGCGGTGCCAACACCATGCAAACAAAGCTCTGGTGGGCGAAGTAAGTTTGTGGTTCGTAGTTCGTGGCTTTCTGGCGTTAGCCAATTACAAACCGCGAACTACAAACCCTTATCGATCGCTTTGCGGGCTTCATCTAAATCAGCAGGTAAGGGAGCGTTACGCTTGATGATTTTACCGGTTCGATTGATGATCGTTGCGCTCGGCAAGTCGTCATACCGGAGCCGACCGGCGATATCGTCGAGTTGTGAACTGCTGAGTAGCAAGTGGTCACCAACCAGTTTATCGCGGGCAGCGGCTTCCACCCACACAGGTTGCTCGTCGGAGGTTAGCATGGGCAAGTATACGACAGCAAAGTCGCGAGCGTCGTAGGTGTTGCGCAGCCGCTGTGCATCGAGCGACGCCTGCCGGCCAGCTTCGCTCTCGCCAGACGTAAACAGGACGTAGATTACCTTACCCCGGTTGGCGTTGATAACGTTGTCGAATAGCGTTGACCCAGCTGTCCGACCCGACTTATCGCGCGTAACGAATACACCAGAAGCCACTTCCAGTTCGGTTGTGGCTTCTCCGCTTTTACCTAGTGTTGCGATGGCCTGTTTCATCACGACGCTGTCGTTGACTTCCAGTTTGTATAGTTCGTCCAGCGATTGACCCAGCTGCCGGTTTATCAGTTGCGGGCGGGCGTACCCATATAGCAGCTTATCCTGCGCCAGCGCCAGAATTGGAAACGAGTTGACCAGCCAGAACGCTGTCATATATTCACGCCGGTCGTCGTCATATTGCTTGCGGCTTTCCTGAATCAGAAACTCATAGTTGACCAGCGATTGGATGACCTCGTTGTTACGACGGACCAGATCGGTCAGAAAACGTAAATCAGCATTACGCGCTGCGTTGGTTTCCGCAAATTCCTGCAACCGTGCCTTGTCCGTATCGGTCAGGTTTTTACCGTAGCGCAAAATCAAGCCTGATAGCTTATTGACCGCTAATCCCCGCTGGGCCTGTTGCGACGCTTTACTAACGATCTGCCGGTTGGCGAAGGTGGCAAAACGGTTCATCGCCTGCGTACGCGACGCCGTCAGAATCATGTCGTTTATCAGGCTAATCGAATCGCTTAGAGCGGAGGGCTGCCGTTGATCTTCGCCCACGATCAGCCGGTCGTACAGGAAACTGGCGGCTGCGTAGCGATTATCGGCTTCGATCCAGCGTGCTAATAGTGGATACGGCTTGTCCTTCGCAGCAAACGCCCGAAACGTTTTCTGAAAGGCCTGATTCAGCAGGACAAACGAGGTGTTGGTAACAGCACCGCTGATATCGTTCGATAATTTCTTCGCGTCCGGCTTATCGGGATAACTGGCTTCAAACGCCTTGTAGCGGGCATACTGCTGATTGACCTGCGCATTGACGCCACCAAAACGAAACGGCACCGCGACGGTGAAGAGTGAATCAGCGTTTAGGTCGATCGTCAGCGTACCGGGCGCTGCCAGAAAAGCCGTCGAAATACGACCGTAGTTGAAGTATAGCTCTTCCTGTGTATAGATCAGCGGAATGTTTACCCGGAACGTACCGTCGACGTTGAGCGGAGCAGGTTTGATCAGCTCCCGACTGGCTTGCAGGATGTTGTTTCGCCCGATCAGCACGATCGGTGCTTCGCGGTACAACCGGGCCGACAGGTTTCGAATACGTCCGCTGACAACTACCGAATCGACCTGCGCAAACAGATTCGATGATAATACCAGCGTGCAGAGCAGTGTAGTAAAGAAGCGCATAGGATCGGTGTACGGTAGTCCGTTTACGGTTTTCAATGTACGGTGGCCTATCGTCGATGTTTCGATCCACGTCGCCCCTAGTTCTGTTACCGGCGATCTCAGAGCCGTATACTGAAAACTGTAAACCGAATACAGAAAACTATCATTTTGTTTGAATGCCGTGATACTGCGTCTCTTCCTCGTAATCGCGACGCAGCGGATGACCTACCCAGTCGGCAGGTAACAGGATTCGGCGCAGATCGGGGTGCCCATCGAACTGAATGCCGACCAGGTCGTAGGCTTCCCGTTCGTGCCAGTCGGCAGTACGCCACAATTGCGCCACACTCGGCACGACGGGTAGCTTCCCGCCCGCCGGGCTACGCGATACGCTTACTCTCAGCATCAGGTCGTGGCCGTACGGAATCGAGGTTAGGTTATACACCACGTCCATCGTATCAGCCGTAGCTCCGTTGTCGATCGCCGTCATGCAGGCCAGCAGATCGAAGAATAGACGGTCGTCATCGCGCAAGAATTGACAGACTGCCACTAGTTGATCGACCGGAATCGTTAGGAATGGCTGAATAGCCTGCTCATTAGCCGTCAGAACGTCAGGGCTAAACTGGGTAGCGAGCAATGTATGAATATCAGAAAAGGTCATAAAGTCGGCACTGTCAGGTATCATCCAGTATAAGCCTAAACGTTTAGGTCTGTTGGCAGGCTCGTTATGACAAAGATACGGTGGTTTTATCCCTTCGTCCCACACAGCTACGTTACGCCAGCCAGGCCAACCACTGCATCCAGTTCTCGACCCAGAATAAGAAACGAGTCGCAACACTGCCCGCCGGGGCTGAGGAAGGCGACAGCGTCAGGCTGTTATTGTTGAAATCAATATCCATATAAATCTTCTTGTCGGAATCGATTTTCGCCCACAGTACCCGCCCAGGCACGGTAAATGTGCGTTGCCGATCTTTCCCGTCCCAATAGAGTCGCTGTTCACGTGGTTTATCGTCGGCACCGCCGTCCAGACGCACCAGGATTTCCACCGGCATCTGACCGTCGAAATTGCGCTGTACGGTCACTTCGCTGAACGCATTTCCTTCCCGCCGTTTGTTCCGAATCGATTCGAGCTGATAATCGACAACGTGATCGCCGTACAGCGCCTGGGCAAAAAACCAGTTCATATCCGATCCATATTTCTGCCCCAGCCGCTTCGGCACGATTTCGTTGACAATGTCGATGAAGCTTTGCGCATTGGGGTGACGAAACTGCCAGCGGGTAAAGTACGTCTGCATGATTTCATCCATCACAGTACGGCCAACCAGCCCTTCCAGCGTACGCATCCAGGTCGCGGTTTTTGAGTACGTCAGCACGCCGTACTCACCAGCCGGTAGTTGCCAGGTATTCCCGAATGATGACCCCAGCCCCGGATTTTCCCGGTGCGCGTACTGACTGCGCGACAGTTCCAGATCGCCCATGCGGAAGCCCAGCAGATCAGCCACCGCCGTCTTTGGTCCGTACGTCTCATCCATAATTCGGCCTTCGAAATACTGGTTGAAACCTTCATCCAGCCAGGCTTCCTCGGCTTCATTACTGGCCAGCAGTTGCATAAAATACTGATGCCCAAATTCATGCACCGTTACGATTTCCGGCACCCGTAGCCCGGCGGGTGTTCCCCAACTCGTTCCCGCCGTGATAAACGTTGGATACTCCATTCCACCCGACCCACTGGCATGCGTCGGCGGATCGACAATGGTCAGATTAGGAAACGGGTAGCGACCAATATGTTTGTCGAAGTATGTCATGGCGGCCTTTACCGCGTCGAGATGGCGTTTCGCCTGCGCCAGATGTTCGGGTTGCATCAACAGTTCGATGCTGACTGACCCGCCACCGGGCCGTTGCCAGTTGTCGTTAATAACCTGAAAATGCGGGGACGCTGTCCAGGCAAAATCGACCACATCCTCGGCATGATAGCGCACGGTTTTACGGTTGTTTGGCAGCATTTTTTCACCGACAAACAATCCCGTTGCACTTACCCAATAGTCTTTGGGCGCGGTGATGTTGACATCGTACACACCGTAGTCGGCATAAAACTCCGAGTCGGCGTGAAATTGATGGCAATTCCATTGATTCGTCGTGGCATAGCGCGTACCGGCCGGTTCGTACACCCCGATTTTCGGAAACCATTGCCCTACCAGGTAATAATCACGGCTGTAGCCGGTTCGGGCGAAAATTTTAGGAAGTTTAGCCTGAAACGCAATGTTCAGCGTAATGGTCTGTCCCGGTCCGACGGGCCTGGTAAGCGGTACTCGGATAACCGTGCGGTCGTCACGATTGCCGTCGTCGGGTTGGATAAATTCGTAGGCCAGCGGCTCGCCCGACGCCGTTTTCATCGATTGTATGTCGATAAATCCGTATGGACTTTCACTGGCATTCTTATCGATCTGGTCGCCCCGTAACTGCCCCCCCGACTCCCGCATAAACGTCGACTTATCATTGCGAAAGGCGTTGAGGTACAGGTGAAACCGCAATTCCTGAACCGACGCGCTTGACGGGTTACGCCAGGTCAGTGTTTCGCGTCCGGTCAGTTTACGCGTTTTAGTATCGAGCGATACATCAATCTGATAATTAGCCAAACGCGGGCTCAGCGGCTTCGGAAAAATGGGAAGGGCCGGCGGTTTGGCTACTGTCTGGCCAAACAAACCGGCAACAAGCAGAACAATAAACAGTCGAATCATAGGAAGAATCTGTATGTGTAGCCCAGACTGGCCACCGCGTAGGTCCACGCGGTGACCGGTCTGGGCTACACCAAATATCGCGAAAGCCCCCTGTTTTGCAACTACGGCGGTTGTGTCTGCTTTTACCAGCTCAGTTCCTGAACTTTTGCCCCGTATTTCGTTACTTTGCCCCGACTTAGCCAGACAAGGTAATATTCTGGCAGTCAAGGTTGATAAAATTGACTTTTTTGTCGTTAACCCCTCTTACTAAGTTGCAATGAGTACAATCCAAAGCATTCACGCCCGTCAGATTCTGGATTCGCGCGGCAATCCCACGGTCGAGGTAGATGTACGCACCGAAAACGGCTTTCTGGGCCGTGCGGCTGTTCCATCGGGCGCATCAACCGGTACCCACGAAGCTGTTGAGTTGCGCGACGACGATCCAAACGTATACGTTGGCAAAGGTGTCCTGAAGGCGGTTTCGAATGTCAACGACCTGATTTATCCCGAACTGGTTGGTATCTCTGCGTTTGATCAGGCGCTGATCGACAAGACGATGCTGGCACTAGATGGTACGCCAAACAAAGGGCGGCTGGGTGCCAACGCCATTCTGGGCGTTTCACTGGCGGTAGCGAAAGCAGCTGCGCAGGAAGCCGGTTTGCCCCTGTACCGGTACATCGGTGGTATTAACGCCAACACGCTGCCCGTACCGATGATGAACATCCTGAACGGGGGTTCACACGCCGATAACTCGATTGATTTCCAGGAGTTCATGGTTATGCCAGCCAATGCACCGAGCTTCTCGGAAGCCCTGCGTTGGGGTACGGAAATTTTCCATACGCTGAAGAAAGTACTGAAAGGCATGGGTCTGGCTACCAACGTTGGTGACGAAGGTGGTTTTGCGCCTAATATCAAATCGAACGAAGAAGCTATTCAGACGATCCTGCAGGCTATCGAGAAGGCTGGTTACCGGCCGGGCGAAGACGTCTGGATCGCGATGGACGCAGCCAGCTCGGAGTTCTACAATGCCGAAGAAGGGGTGTACCATTTCAAAAAATCGACGGGCGACAAGCTGACCTCGTCGGAAATGGCAGGTTACTGGAAAGAGTGGGTAAATAAATACCCCATTCTGTCGATCGAAGACGGTATGGCCGAAGACGATTGGAACGGCTGGAAAATGCACACTGACGAGCTGAAAGGCACCAAAACCCAGCTTGTTGGCGACGACCTGTTCGTTACGAACGTGACGCGTCTACAGGAAGGTATCGACAAGGGTATCGCCAACTCGATCCTGATCAAGGTTAACCAGATCGGTTCGTTGACCGAAACTATCGACACGGTAAGCCTGGCCAAGCGTAACAGCTACAAAAACATCATGTCGCACCGTTCGGGCGAAACCGAAGACGCTACCATCGCTGACCTGGCCGTTGCCCTCAATACGGGTCAGATCAAAACGGGTTCGGCATCGCGCTCTGACCGGATGGCGAAATACAATCAGCTGCTTCGTATCGAGGAAGAACTGGGCGACATCGCTTACTTCCCCGGATTGAAGATGTAAGTTTAGCGCGTGCGGTACCCCGCCGGGGTTCATAGTTTGTGGTTCGTAGTTGCCTACCGGTAGCACAAACCACAAACTACGAACCACAAACCCAACAGCCATGCTCCAGAAAATTCCGCCATTCTTTCGAAATTTTTACGTGGCTACTTTCCTCGTCCTGATGATCTGGATGGCTTTTTTCGACGCCAACAGCTTCATGGTACAAGTACGCAACCGCTCGAAACTGAGCGACCTCCAGCGGGAAATTGACTACTATTCTGCTCAGATCGATACCATCCGGGCCAACCGACATGAAGTTCTCGGCAGTGATAAGCTTCGCGAGAAATACGCCCGCGAGAAGTACCTGATGAAGAAACCCACGGAAGATGTATTCGTAGTGGTCGATTCGCTGAACAAACCCCTTGAGCAATAAGCTGGTCAGATCGGTTTTTTCATGATACGCGTTCTGTTCGTTTGTCTGGGTAACATCTGTCGATCCCCCATTGCGGAAGGCATCTTCCGCCGATTGGTCGACGAAGCCGGATTAAGTGACCAAATTGAGTGCGACTCAGCCGGCACTTCGGCCTACCATATCGGGCAACTACCGGACCTGCGTACCCGTCAGAACGCCCTCGAACACGGTCTGACGCTTACCCACCGCGCCCGGCGCATGACCGGCGACGATCTGGCCCTGTTCGATTACTTTGTCGCAATGGACGAGCAGAATCTCGACGCCATCGAAAAGTTAAACTACCGCAGTACAGGCCTTTACACAACGGATACCATCTTTTTGCTCCGTGAATTCGACCCGGCTGTCAGCGATCAGCCCAGCGTTCCCGACCCGTATTACGAAGGCCCCGAAGCGTTCGAGGACGTCTACCAGATCGTCGAGCGGTGCTGCAGGCAATTACTGGCGTACTTAACAAAAGATTGACTGATGGAGTGATTGAATTATTGATTAGCTAACGCATTGATCATTCAATCACTCCATCACTCTATCAGTCAAGCATTAACCAACATGAACAAAAAAGTCATTCTGATCATTCTCGACGGCTGGGGTATCCCGATCAATCCAGCAGTGTCGGCTATCGAAGCGGCTCATACGCCGTTTATCAACTCGCTTTACGGCAAATACCCGCACAGCACGCTCGAAGCCTCGGGACTAGCGGTAGGGCTTCCAGCCGGGCAGATGGGTAACTCCGAAGTAGGCCACATGAACCTCGGCGCAGGGCGTATCGTCTACCAGGATCTGGTGAAGATCAACAAAGCCGTTGACGAACATACACTCGATACGGAGCCAATTCTGACCGACGCCCTGAACTTTGCTAAAGCCACCGGAAAGAAAGTTCACTTCATCGGCCTGGTATCAGATGGAGGTGTCCACGCGCACATCAACCACCTGAAAGGATTGCTGTCCATTGCGCAGGCGCACCAGCTGACCAACGTGTTTGTTCATGCCTTCACAGATGGGCGCGACACCGATCCCAAAGGGGGCGTCGATTATCTGGCCGACCTGCAGCAACACATGGCGCAGACGACTGGCCAGATCGCTAGTGTCGTTGGTCGCTACTACGCCATGGACCGTGATAACCGCTGGGAGCGGGTGAAAGTCGCCTATGACGCGATGGTCAACGGTATTGGTCAGCCAATTTCGCCGGGCGGTGTCATCAGTGCTTTGCAAGCGTCATACGATGCTGACGTGACTGATGAGTTTATCAAACCGCTCATCGTGTCGAACGCACAGGGCTCACCAGTCGCCGTGATCGAAGAGGGTGACGTGGTGGTGTGCTTCAACTTCCGCACCGACCGGGGCCGTGAAATTACGCAGGCGCTGACACAGAAGGACTTCCCGGATCAGGGCATGCACAAGCTGAACCTGAACTACATCACGATGACAAAATACGACGACGAATTCGTAGGTGTAAACGTCATTTTCGAGAAAGATAATCTGGCTAACACGCTGGGTGAAGTACTGGCCGGGGCTGGCAAAACACAGATCCGGATTGCCGAAACGGAAAAGTATCCGCACGTAACGTTCTTCTTCTCAGGCGGTCGCGAAGAACCGTTTGCAGGAGAGAAACGGTTGCTATGCCCATCGCCGAAAGAGATGACGGTCTACGACGTACTGGGCAATGCAACGGTCATCCCGATTAAAACGTACGATCAGAAGCCAGAGATGTCGGCTTTCGAGATTCGTGATACAATTATTCCTGAACTGAAAAACGAAGAAACGGACTTTATCTGCCTGAACTTCGCCAATACCGACATGGTGGGACACACCGGTGTATTTGAAGCCGTTGTGAAAGCAGCCGAAACCGCCGACGCTTGTGCGAAAGCCGTTACGGAAGCGGCTCTTGATCACGGCTACACGACGATCATTATTGCCGACCATGGTAATGCTGAGTTCATGCTTAACGAAGATGGCTCACCGAACACGGCTCACACGACCAATCTCGTACCCTGTATCCTGGTCGACAAAAACTATCACCCTGCCTTAAATGATGGAAAGCTTGCCGACATCGCCCCAACGATTCTGCAACTGCTCGGTGTTCCCAAGCCGCCCATTATGACAGGAGAGAGCTTGATAAACGGATAGTCTTTGAACTATAAAACAGACAGCCCCGGCCAAACGACCGGGGCTGTCTGTTTTAGCCGATTAGGCGCGTATTATTTCACGCTGTCAGCGGCTTCCTTCACGACTTTGAGCACTTCCACGGGTTTCGACACCATAGGCACGTGACTGGCGTTGATTTCGGTAGTTTTCGCATTCCCCCGCTTGGCCATCATTCGCTCCAGATCCGGATTGATAGCGCCGTCTTTAGTAGCTACGATGTACCAGCTTGGTTTCTGTTTCCAGGCTACGTTGCTCGCTTCAGCTTTGAACACAGCTTCGGACGCCGGTGGCTGCGTTGCGAAAATAAGTTCCTGCTCGGCTTTGCTAACGTCACTCGCGAACGCCTGCATAACGCCCTCTTTCGACAGCGTAATGAAGCCATCAGCTGGTTTCAGGAACGTACCCAGTTTCGTAGCAGCAGCCTTGGCGCTGAGCGACGGAATTGTTTCCCCATTGTCGGGCATCAGGGCAGCGACATAAACCAGCGCTTTTACCCGTGGATCGTTACCAGCCTGCGAGATCACAAAACCGCCCCAAGAATGGCCAACCAGCACGACGTTACCCCCAGCTCGCTCTATGGCTCGTCTCGTTGCAGTCATGTCGTCTTCCAGCGATGTGGTCGGGTTCTGTACGGAGATAACCGGATAGCCACTGGCGATCAACGGTGCAATCACCTTACTCCACGATGAGCCATCGGCCCATAATCCGTGCACAAAGATCACGGTAGGTTTTCCATTGGCAGCACGAGCAGGGGCCTGAGCATTCACGCCTATAATAGACAGCAGTACCAGGGCCAGCGAGATTACACTATTCTTGTTCATAGGTTCTACCTGCGGTTAGCAGCGTTAAGTTTGTCACTAATTCTGCTGCTAAATACCTGCTTTATGGCGACGTATTTTTTACCCTATGTTAAAAACAAAAAAGCGCCTGAATCAGGCGCTTTTTTGAGCGTGTCTATTAGTTTACATCTCCAGCAGCAGACGAGCGGGATCTTCCAGGATTTGCTTTACACGTACCAGGAAGCTAACCGACTCCTTGCCATCGATGATGCGGTGATCGTACGACAAGGCTACGTACATGATTGGCCGCACAACGATTTCGCCATTGACGACAACGGGCCGTTCAACGATGTTGTGCATGCCGAGGATAGCCGACTGTGGCGCGTTGATGATCGGCGTCGACAGCATCGACCCGAACGTGCCACCATTGGTGATTGTAAACGTACCACCGGTCATCTGGTCGATCGTCAGTTTATTGTCACGTGCCAAGCCTGCCAGGCGAACAATTTCTTTTTCGATACCGGCAAAACTCATCTGCTCGGCGTTGCGAATAACGGGTACTACTAGTCCACGCTCTGTCGAAACGGCAATCGAGATATCGCAGAAATCATTGAATATGATATTGTCACCGTCGATTTGTGCATTAACGGCTGGAAATTCTTTCAGCGCAGCGCAAACCGCCTTGGCGAAGAACGACATAAAGCCAAGGCCTACACCGTGCTTCTCCTTGAACTTGTCTTTGTATTTATTGCGCAGGTCCATGACCGGCTTCATGTCGACTTCGTTGAACGTCGTCAGCATGGCCGTTTCATTCTTCACCGATACCAGTCGACGAGCGATCGTCCGGCGCAGCGACGTCATCCGCTCGGTGCGCTGGTTACGCGATCCGGCGGGAGCTGGCGTTGCGGGTTGCGGTGCAGAAGCTGGTTTAGCCGCCGGTGCCGCTGGCTTGCTGGCCGGTGCTTCAGCCGCAGCAGGCTGAGCTACACCCGGCTGCGCTTTCATAGCGTCTTCCTTCGTAATTCGTCCGCCTACGCCACTACCCTGAACAGCCTGAGCCAACACGCCCTTTTCGTCCAGAATCTTGGCCGCTGCCGGCGATGGATGGTTGGCCGCATAGCCGTTCTGATTCGTTGCAGCAGCTTGTTGTGCTGGCTCAGCGGCTGGGCTACCGGTTGCGGGAGCAACTGCAGGCTTGGAAGCCCCGGCGCTCGTTTCGATTTTGGCGATCAGCGCGCCGATAGGCAGCGTAGCACCAGCTTCGGCCACGATACGGAGTGTACCAGCGGCTTCAGCGGGCAGTTCAAACGTCGCTTTGTCAGATTCCAGTTCGCACAGCACTTCGTCCAGCGCAACTTGGTCACCGTCTTTCTTGCTCCACGAAGCGATGGTTACTTCCGTAACCGACTCACCAACGGCGGGCACCTTCATCTCGATCACTTCGCCTGCCGATGACGACGCGGGAACCGCTTCTGTCGCCGGTGCGGGAGCCGCTTCTGCTTTCGGTGCAGGAGCAGGTTCTTCCTTCTGCTCGGCAGGGGCTGCGGGGGCAGCAGTTGGCGCGCTACCATTGCCATCGATGCTGCAAATACTGGCACCAATGGGCAATACGTCGCCCTCCTGCGCCAGAATGTGCAGCACACCGTCGGCTTCAGCATTCAGCTCGAAGGTGGCTTTGTCAGACTCAAGTCCGCAAATCACCTCGTCCATCTTCACCGTATCCCCTTCCTTTTTATACCAGGTACCAACGGTTACTTCAGTAATCGATTCCCCGACGGGGGGGATTTTCATCTCAACAGCCATTATTTCCGGGTTTGTAGTTCGTGGTTCGTGGTTCGTGGTTTTTCCACAAAGGAAATGGTAAACCACAAACCTCAAACCTCAAACTCATTTATTCAAATGCGCGCCGAACGATATCGGCCTGTTCCTGACTATGTACTTTCGGGTAACCACTGGCGGGCGACGCTGACGCTTTCCGCGCAATGACTGGCAACACCATACCTACGCGGAGCAAGTACGTCCAGTAACCCATATTCTCGGGCTCTTCCTGTACCCAGAACACCTTCGCGTCGGTATACCTGGCCAGTTCAGCGTCGATCTGCGTTTTTGGCAGCGGAGCCAGTTGTTCCACCCGAATGATCGCGACATCATCACGCTGATCGGCTTGCTGCTTCTCAAGCAGGTCGTAGTAAACTTTCCCTGTGCAAAGCAACACGCGCTTCACCTTCGTCGCATCAGCGTAGCTGTCGCCCAATACTTCCTGGAACGACCCTTTTGTCAGATCCTCCAGTGGCGACACCACCTTCGGATGGCGCAGCAGCGACTTTGGCGACATAATTACCAGCGGCTTGCGGAACGACCACGCCAGTTGCCGACGCATGATGTGAAACAGGTTGGCAGGAGTCGTAATGTTGGCTACCACCATGTTGTACTCGGCATACAGTTGCAGATACCGCTCAGGCCGGGCGTTCGAGTGTTCAGGACCCTGCCCTTCGTAGCCGTGTGGCAACAGCATCGTCAACCCGTTCTGAATACCCCATTTCGACTCAGCGGCTGAAATAAACTGGTCGATGATGATTTGGGCACCGTTCGAGAAATCGCCAAACTGCGCTTCCCAGATCACCAATGCATGGGGGTTAGCCATTGCATAGCCGTACTCAAAGCCCAGTACACCGTATTCTGACAGGTGCGAGTTATAAATCTGTAGCTTCGTTTGTCCGTCCGAAATGTGATCGAGCGACGAATACGTAGCGTTGTTTTCTGCGTCGTGCAGTACGGCGTGCCGGTGCGAGAACGTACCGCGTTGTACATCCTGACCACTCAGCCGAACCGGCTTGTTTTCCAACAGCAGCGATCCGTAGGACAGCAGTTCGGCCGTACCCC
>JAKONH010000330.1 GCA_022702045.1 Spirosomataceae bacterium | reverse complement strand
GTACCGAGGGTTCGAATCCCTCTCTCTCCGCCGGGACAATAACCACCTTCGGGGTGTAGCGTAGCCCGGTATCGCGCCTGCTTTGGGAGCAGGAGGTCGTAGGTTCGAATCCTGCCACCCCGACACTTGAATATCAGCCACTTACAAGATTTGTAAGTGGCTGTTTTTATTTCTGACTAACACGTTTCCTAACACAAGTACCGTTTATCGTGGTTCATGGCAAAGATCACATACATAAATCAAGAAGGTAGCACTTGTGAATATCGTGCTATTATGTCAGCAATAAGTTGTCCTAACTGCCACAAGCATATCATTCCTACTTCCTTGTGTATAAGGGCTACGGGTATGTACAGAGGGCACATGATGGTTCAGTGTACAGATTTAGTTTACTGTAAAGCCTGCTTTGTACTTATAGCTTCGTGAATTAGTCTGTGAAGAAGGCAACTTATTTCTTACGGAAGAAACATTGAATTCGTTTTCGGTCTGCCTGCAAAAAATCAACTTCATTCCTCACAGCAGCCTGAAGCGATTGTAAATTCGTGAAGATCCAATTCTTTAGCGATCGCTTCAGCCGCGTCGGCGGTCCAATGGCTACATACCAGCTCCACGGGATTGAGCATGGGACTGTAGGTAGGTAAACGCTCTAGATGAATCCGTCCCTGCCGGCTTTGACGCCAATTCCGGACAACCTGAAAGCGATGGATGGCCGCCCCATCCGCACAGGCGGCCCTGCCAGATGACCAGCATGTTTTGACGGCGATACTGTCAGCTGAGTCTGCCTAAAAACCAGGTTATATCCTCACTGGTAAAGGGTTGATCTTGACCTCCTAGATCCAATCGACCCGTTGGGGAGATCGCAGCAATTAAGCTTAAGTGGGCCCGTCCCGCTTGTTCTAACAGCAGCGGTGTTTGGCCACGGGGTGCCTAACTGTGGCCCTGACATAGGATCAGGCAAATCGGGCGACGAATCTGGCAAACGCGAAAACCTACCTGACGTATGCCTATAGCAAGCGACCATTTGGGCAACTGAAAGAGATTGCTTACGCCGATGTGTTCGATGTCAGCAAGAAAACGACAAATCCCGAAGCCATCTTCCAGATTGTCTACAAGTAGGGCGATATCAACTACTCGTCGAGCATTGCGTATACTAATCAGGCGCAGGGCGAGACCATCAACTCACTGCGGACGACAACGGGCGTAGGGGGTAATGTCACGCCCGATCTGGTGAAAGATTACGAAACAGGCGATGTTCGGAAAGATTTTTCGATCAAATATGCGGCTGCTTCAAACGTAAAAGATTACTTCATTACCAAGTACCGCTACGTCAGTGCAGCCGCCGGTATGACGGGTTTTGGCGGTAATGACTGGCTCTTGATTCGCTATGCTGATGTTATATTGATGCTGGCCGAAGTGAACCTGTACCTTGGGGATGAAGCCACGGCCACCAGTCTGCTTGATCAGGTACGGGACCGGGCGAAGCTACCGCTTTATAGCGTCGCCAAAACTGACCCGACGTACAGCAGTAAGTACCCGACGCTGAAACTGGCAATCCTGCATGAACGGCGGGTGGAACTGGCCTTCGAGAACCACCGCTAGTTTGATCTGCTACGTACATTCACGACGGATGAGTTGGTTAGCTATATGCGTAGCAAACTGCAGGCTGACTTTGGTACCGCCAAAGTATCGAACGTGGGGACGAAAGATCGGTATTATCCAATTCCGTTCGATGAGGTAAAACTGAATCCAGACCGTATGTATCAGAATCCGAGGTATTGATACACGCAACTGGCTGCGCCACAAAAATCTATTTTGGTCTCCGTCTGGCTAGTCTGCTACTGGCATCTTTCGGGATTAGTAGTAGCATTAATTCTTCGCCTGGATAACACAGATTGCCTGTCCCATCAGGTCCTGCTAACGTTTTATGGTCAGCAGGACCTGATGGGACAGGCAATCTGTGTTATGAGACAATTAGCCTAATTAGATCAAATTGTTATGCTTCGTGAGCGGTCCCACATCTAGCACTACGTACACTAGTTTCGTAATCCTTTAATAAACTTTTAATCGGATGAAACGAAGACTAGTAGTCGTAGCTATTGCCTGCGCAGTATTGACGCAGGGCTGTATCACCGACCACGGCACAAACGGCCCGCTACCGCTCACCGAAAACCCGGCGACGTTCAAAGAAGTGGCGTCGGCCGACCTGGGTGGTACGGCATCGGCAGAGATTGCCGCCTACGACCCCCTTAGCAAGCGGCTGTTCGTCGTCAACAACGAAACGACCAGTAAGGTAGACGTGCTGAACCTGTCAGCCTACCCGACCGTAACCAAAGAACAGGCAATCGACGTGTCCTCCATTAGCGGGGGCGCCAACAGTGTGGCGGTAAGTGGCGGTAAGTTGGCCATTGCGCTGGAAGCCATCAATAAGCAGCAGAATGGGAACGTGCTGGTGGTTAATACGAGTACACTGGCAACGATTAAACAAGTGCCTGTGGGGGCGCTGCCCGACATGGTAACGTTTAGTCCCGACGGGTTTTATATCGTAACCGCCAACGAAGGAGAGCCCTCGGCCGATTATAAAAACGACCCCGTGGGCTCGGTATCAATCATCAATGTCGCGGACAATTACAGCGTCAAAACGCTCGCCTTCGACGCCTTCGCTGGTTCACAGGCGCAGCTGGCAGCGAGCGGTTTCCGTATCTACGGACCCAATGCGACACTGGCGCAGGATATCGAACCTGAATACGTCGCTGTTTCGCCCGATTCAAAAAAAGCATGGGTGACGCTCCAAGAAAACAATGGCATGGCAGAAATTGACCTGGTAGCCGGGACCATCCTGCGGATCATTCCATTTGGTACTAAAGAGTACAATCTAGCGGCCAATGCCATCGATCCGAGCGACCGGGACAGCAAGATCGAGCTACGCCCGGTTCCGGTCAAATCGTACTTCCTGCCCGATGCCATCGCTTACTTCACGGCCAACGGGGCTAACTACGTGGTTACCGCCGATGAAGGTGACGCTAGGGAATACACAGCCTTCGATGAGCAGGTACGCGTGGGCAGCCTGACACTAGATGCTACCGCCTTTCCCAACGGCAGTACCCTGAAGCAGACGGCTAACCTGGGGCGGCTACGGGTAACGAACACGGCCGGTAATACGGGTGGTGTTTATAAAGAGTTGTTTGGTTTCGGTGGACGCGGATTCAGCATCTATAATGCCAGCACCGGGCAACGGGTATATGAAGCCGGTAAAACACTGGAAGAAAAGGTGATTGCCGCGAATCTCTATGATGATGATCGGTCCGATGATAAAGGCGTTGAACCGGAAGGGGTCACCGTTGGCATGATCAATAACAAACCCATTGCCTTCGTCGGTATGGAACGGGCAGACGCTGTCGCCGTGTACGACGTAAGCAACCCCGCTACCCCGCAATTCCTGCAGCTGTTTAAAACTGGCGACGCCCCCGAAGGTGTATTGTTTGTTTCGGCAGCCAACAGCCCCAATGGGCGCAGTATGTTGGTTGTCAGCAGTGAAGGCGATGGCACGGTGCGGATATACCAGCCCGATTAATCGTAGCGGCTACCGTACAGTTTTTGTCGATACGTACATAGTAACCCTCATGCAGACCTATCTGCCTGTATTACTGCCCCTACTGGCCGGACCGGCACTATTTCTGTTTGCGCTGAATTACCTGTCAGATGGCCTCAACGCGATCTCCAGCGATAAGCTGAAGGCCTGGTTAAGTCGATTTGCGCGGAACGTGGTGAGTGGTATTCTAACAGGCGTAGCAGTTACCACGTTGCTGGATTCGTCGTCGTCGGTGATCATCATGACGATTGCGCTGGTCAATGCCCAAGCGTTAACCTTCCGGCAGGCGCTGGGTGTTGTGCTGGGCGCCAACATCGGCACTACGTTTTCGAGCCAGCTGATGGCCTTCGATGTGGGGCAATGGGCTGGACTACCGATGGCCGAGGACTAGGCCTGATGCTAGTCGGTAAGCATGATACGTTGAGTCAATGCGGACAAGTGCTGCTTGGGGTAGGTATGCTCTTTCTGGCGCTGAACCTGATGGAAGACGCCGTGGAGCCGCTCAAGAAAATGCCGGACGTCAAACGCTGGATGCAGGGGCTCAACAATCCCTGGTGGGGGGCGGTCATTGGTGCCGGGGCAACGGTGGTATTGCAATCATCGTCGGCAATGGTCGGTATGGCGATCGTATTGATTGATCACCGGTGCAAGCCTACTGTTTGACCAGTTCAACCCAGTCTGCCCCCCGATTTAACTCGCACTAGATCATTGGCTGACCATCGATTATTTCGAGGGAAAAATTATCG
>JAKONH010000302.1 GCA_022702045.1 Spirosomataceae bacterium | reverse complement strand
GTTCGACCTGTCTGTTCAACAGTACGTGGTGCTGCGTTTGTTAGCCGCCGTTTATCCCGACAGTTTATCAGCGGGTGAATTGAAAGAGCGGATGACCGAACTGAACTCCGACGTGACCCGCCTAACCGACCGGCTGGTTGCCAAGAACCTGATCGTGCGGGAAGTAGACCCGCAAAACCGTCGTCGGGTAAACCTGCGGCTAACCGAAGAATCCAATCAGTTTGTCGACCAGGTATCTACTGATTTTAGTGATTTCGAGTCGATTGTCAGCCACCTGACCGATGACGAAGTCCACACGTTGAATACACTCCTGGATAAAATTAGAAACCGTTAGTATGAAGAAGTACGTAATTGGGGCGGGCCTGTGGCTATCGCTGCTGGGTGGCGCAATCGCCCAACCGGCAGCGATCGTGATGCCGCTGGATAAGGCCGTTCAGACCGCCCTGCAAAACAACAAAGGCATCCGGCTGGCCGACGTTCGTACGCTGGCAGCCGAAGCTCGGTCGCAAGAAGCCAAAGACCGCAGTCTGCCCACAGCCTCGGCCTCACTGGCCTACTCACGCTATAGCCTGACCGGTCCGTTTGCGTTCGGTGAAGGCAGCGACGGTAAACCTCTGTTCGGCATCCCGGCCGGCGCGTTCAACGCCACCATCGGAGGGGCTACGATCAGTAAGGAAATCTTCGGTGGCTTTGCTGAAAAGTCGGCGGAGAAATCGGCAGCCCTGCTGGCGCAGGCAAGTCGGCTCGACGCACAGCGGAACCGCTCGGAGCTGGTGTATATGGTTGCCGACGCATACTACAATATCGTCAAGCTAATTCGGTCGACGGTAGTAATTGAGCAGAACATTCGTCAGTTCGACGAGCGGGAACGTGAAGCCCGCAATCTGGAAAAGGAAGGGGTCGTTACAGCCAACGAAGTGTTGAAAATTCAGTTGCAGAAAAATAATCTCAACCTGAGCCGCCTGCAGGTCGACAAGGCCAGACAAACGGCGCTGTACAATTTCAACCTGTTGCTTGGGCTCCCCGACGATCAGTCGATCACGATCGACACGACGCTGGTGAATCCGGCGGCTGTAACCCAGCAACTGAACACGTTTATGGCACAGGCACAGCAGGTTCGGCCCGAAGTGGAAGCCAACGCCCTGCGCGTACAGTCGGCACAGGAGCAGTTACGTAACACGAAAAGCACCATGTACCCACACCTGGGTGTGTCGGCTGGCTACAACTACATCAACCCGTCGGCCCGACTGATTCCACAGGCCAATTCGTTTATCAGTGCCTGGAACGTTGGGGCCGGTCTGAGCTACAACATCGGCTCGCTGTACAACATGAAGGGGCGCCTTAATACGGCGAAAACAGCCATCGACCAGGCGACAATTCAAGGTCAGCAGCAGGCCGATCAGATTCGTTCGGACGTGGTGACGGCCTACAACAACTACCAACTGGCCCTCGAACAGCAGAGCGTGATTCGCACGGCTGTCGGGCAGGCGCAGGAAAACTACCGGCTGACTGAATCGCGGTTCCGCAACGGGCTGGTTGGCTCGACCGATCTGCTCGAAGCCGACAGTTTCCTCTTACAGGCTCAACTCAATGTCATCAACGCCACCGTCGACGCGCAGCTCGCCTACCAGCGACTCCTGAAAGCCACGGGGGCAAACCTTTAATTAGTTGGTGGTTTGTGGTTAGCTGGTGCATTCTGTCCAGTACTGCTACCGGAGGAACTACAAACCACCAACCACAAACTACAAACCGAATACAACAGTGAACAAGTCAACCATTTTCCGCATTGTGGGCGTCGTCGTTCTGGTCGGCGCGCTTTTCTTTGGGTACAGCGAATTTCGCTACCTGCAACGCCACGAAACCACCGACGATGCACAAATCGACGGGGACGTAAACCCGGTGATTCCGAAAGTCGGCGGGTATGTCAAAACCATTCGGTTTGCTGACAATCAGTATGTAAAAGCGGGCGATACGTTACTCGTGATCGACGATGCCGACTACCGCATTCGGGTCGAACAGGCCGAAGCCGCACTGCAAAGCGCCATGGCCGCTGCCGGTGTAAGCCGCTCGCAGGTAGGCGTTGCGTCGGCTACGATTCAGAGCTCGCAGGCCAGCGTACTGACGGCCCGCAATCAGGTCGCCACAGCGCAGGCTAACGTAGTGGCGGCTCAGGCCCGCGCCCGTAAGGCCGGTCAGGATTTCGAGCGGTACAGCCGCTTGCTGGCCGAAAAAACCGTTCCACAGCAGCAGTTCGAGGCCGTTCAGGCCGAACGCGATGCTGCCAACGCCCAGCTTCAGGCCGCTCAGGCACAGCTACAGACGGCACAGGCACAGGTAGCGGCTGCCGGTACCCAGACAGGCGTTACCAACTCGCAGCGTCGGGCCACGGAAGGTCAGATTTCAGTCGCGCAGGCCGCCGTCAAACAACGGCAGGTTGATCTCGACCTGGCCAAACTACAACTCTCCTACACCATCGTTCGCGCACCGATCTCGGGGGTCGTGTCGAAACGGGCCGTGCAATTAGGTCAGCTAGTGCAGGCCGGTCAGGCCGTTTGTTCGGTGGTCGACAACAGCAACATGTGGGTAACGGCCAACTTCAAGGAAACGCAGCTCGCGCAGATGCAGCCCGGTCAGACGGTGACGATCGATGTCGATGCTTTCGATGGCGACAAGCTGACGGGTAAAGTAGGTTCGTTTGCCGGTGCCACGGGTGCCAAGTTCTCGCTGCTCCCTCCCGACAATGCGACCGGTAACTACGTGAAAGTCGTGCAACGGATTCCGGTGCGGATCGCCCTCGATAAGAGCAGCGCGCTCTACGCAAAACTCCGCCCCGGCATGAGTGTCAACGTCGCCGTGGCTCTGCAAAAATAGTTTAACGTTCAAGGTTTCATGTTTAAGGTTATTCGCAGGTAGCCACCAACCTTAAACATGACACATCAAACCTGAAACTCAACACAATGAAATTAGGCTTTGATAAATGGGTGGTGGTGCTGACGGTAACGACGGCGGCCCTGCTCCAGACAATCGACTCGTCGATTGTAAACGTGACCCTGAACCAGATGATGGGTAACCTCGGCGCATCGCTGGGGGATATCAGCTGGGTTGTAACGGGCTATGCAGCGGCCAGTGCCGTTATGATTACCATGTCGGGCTGGCTTAGTGCCAAGCTCGGTCGCCGAAACTACTTTGCGGCCTCAATCGTCGTCTTCACCATCGCATCGGTACTTTGCGGTCTGTCGACCAATGTCTGGGAGCTGGTTTTTTTCCGGGTACTGCAGGGCATCGGGGGCGGTGGGCTGCTGACAACGGCGCAGTCGATTCTGATTCAGACCTTTCCGAAGGAAGACATCGGTATCGCCAACGCCATCTTCGGACTCGGGGTCATCATCGGGCCGTCGATTGGGCCTACGCTGGGTGGGTACATCACCGACAACCTGTCGTGGAACTGGGTGTTTTATATCAACATCCCCTTCGGTATTGCCGCCACAGTCCTGACGTATATGTACATCAAGGAACCCGTCGAAAAGATTATGGCCGGGAAGATGGACTGGCTTGCCCTCATCATGCTCATTATCGGTATCGGTGGCCTGCAGATCATCCTGGAGAAAGGCGAAGAGAAAGACTGGTTCGAGTCGGGCTTTATCACCACCATGACCACGGCTGCGGTGCTCTGTCTGATCGGCTTCATCTGGCGACAACTCACCGTCAGCCAACCCATTCTCGACCTGCGCCTGCTACGTCGTCGCCGGTTCGCCGTCGGCACGCTGTTCAACTTCATCCTGGGCTTCGGTCTGTTTGCGTCGGTCTTTCTGATTCCGGTATTCTGCCAGACGATTCTGGGTTTCACCGCCAGTCAGACGGGTTTGTTGCTGATGCCCGGTTCGATCATGACGGGTTTCATGATGCCTGTCGTCGGCGGCCTGTTGAAGAAGAACGCGATTTCACCGATCTGGTATGCGGCCGCCGGATTTCTGCTGTTCTTCGGCTTTAGCTACGGCCTGTCGAACATCACCCCCGACGCCGGACCGGATTATTTCTTCTGGCCCCTGATCATCCGGGGGATCGGCATGGGCCTCATCTTTATTCCGCTGACGACCGTGACGCTGGCCGATCTGGCCCCCGTCGAGATTCCGCAGGGGTCAGCCCTGTCGAATACCATCCGGCAGTTGGGCGGTACGTTCGGTACGGCAATCATGACGACGTATATCTCGACACGGTCGGTACTGCACATCTCGCGCCTGACCGATAACCTATCGATCTACAATCCTATCTCAGTCGAGCGTATCCGGCAATACACTAGTCTGTTTCTCTCGAAGGGTGATGCCCTGGCAGCAGCGACGGCCAAAGCCTACCGATTGATACAGGGGGGCGCCATCAAACAAGCGATGGTTATGACCTACGCCGACTCGTTCCTGATCATCGGCGGCTTCTTCCTCGTCTGTATCCCGCTGCTGCTACTCTTCACCGGTAAGAAGATCGAAGCACCAGCGCACGCGGAAATGGTCATGGAGTAAGGTAACGTGTAGCCTGGACGTCCATGTCCGGGTGGGCGCAATCGCGACCAACCTAGCTGCCGCCTTACATAATTGGCCTGACGGCCACCCGAACGTGGCCGCTCCAGGCTACATAGCAAGCCCCCAGCCCGATTCTAGGACAGAATCGGGCTGGGGGCTTGCTATGACTTTTTACCAATTTCGTTGCATATTGTACCCTTACCCCGACCCCGTATGCATCGACGACTACGCGCCTGCTCCCTTGCTCTTATTTTCGTATCGACCCTGACATCCGCCCAGGACCGGCTCAGTGGCAAATCATTCGCCACGCGGGCCGTCGTCATGGCACAACACGGCATGGTCTGTACGTCCCACCCACTGTCGACGCAGGCGGCACTCGACGTACTGCGGTCAGGTGGTAACGCGATTGATGCCGCCATTGCAGCCAACGCGATGGAAGGTGTTGTTGAACCCCACGTCAATGGTATCGGTGGTGATCTGTTTGCCATCGTCTGGGATGCCAAAACGAAACAGTTATATGGCCTGAACGCATCGGGCCGCTCACCCTACAGTCTGACTCTGGCCGAATTCAAGAAGCGCGGGCTGACGCACATCCCGTCCGACGGTCCACTGCCTGTATCGGTACCGGGCTGCGTCGACGGCTGGTTCGAACTGCACAAACGGTTCGGCAAAACACCTATGCCGACCATCCTGTCGCATGCGATCCGCTACGCGCGTGAAGGCTATCCCGTACACGACGAAGCTGCCTTTTACTGGCCGTCGATGGTAGCCCGTTTTGGCAAGTACCCCAATGTAAAAGAAGTCTATGCGCCAACCGGCACCGCGCCTAAACGAGGTGACGTAGTCAAGAATCCGGCGCTGGCTAACACCTTGTCACTGATTGCGAAAGGCGGACGCGACGCCTTTTACAAAGGGCCCATCGCCCAGACCATTGACGGGTTTATGAAGCGCGTGGGTGGCTTTCTATCCGTCAAAGATCTGGCTGATCATACCTCCGAATGGGTTGAGCCGGTATCGACAAACTACCGGGGATACGACGTTTGGGAGCTACCGCCAAACAGTCAGGGCATTGCTGCGCTACAGATGCTGAACCTGCTGGAAGGGTACGATTTTTCAAAAATTCCCTGGGGTAGCGCCGAGCATATTCATACGTTCGTAGAAGCCAAAAAGCTGGCGTTTGAAGATCGGGCAAAATACTATGCCGATCCGGCGTTCGCTAAAATCCCGGTTAAGGAACTCGTCAGCAAAGCCTACGCGACCGAACGGCGGAAACTGATCGGCGAGCGAGCCGCTACGCGTGTCGATGCGGGAAATCCGGCCCTGAAAGATGGCGACACGATCTACCTGACCGTTGCCGACGATGAAGGTAATATGGTATCGTTGATTCAAAGTAACTACCGGGGCTTTGGCTCTGGCATGGTCCCCGACGGACTGGGCTTCACCCTGCAAAACCGGGGTGAGCTGTACAACCTGGCCGAAGGCGAAAACAACACTTACGCCCCCCACAAGCGCCCTTTTCAAACCATCATTCCGGCGTTCGTGACCAAAAACGGGCAACCGTTTATGAGCTTTGGCGTAATGGGTGGCAGCTTTCAGCCATTGGGTCACGTCGAAATTCTGATGAACATGATCGACTACGGCATGAACCCGCAGGAAGCGGGCGACGCCCCCCGCATCGACCATCAGGGCTCGTCGGAACCGACCGGTGAACACATGGTCGACGCCGGACAGATTACGCTGGAATCGGGTTTTCCCTACGACACCATCCGCGACCTGATGCGCCGGGGCCACCGCGTTGGCTACGGGTTAGGTGGGTACGGCGGGTATCAGGCTATTCTGTACGACCCCGTCAATAAAGTCTACCACGGAGCAACCGAGTCGCGCAAGGACGGGCAGGCAGCGGGTTATTAGGCAGCCCTGAGTCGGGCTTCCGGAATGTGAAGCCGACACAGGGCACCGTCCTGCTGAATAAATTCGACCTGCCCATCGAGCTGATCGCTTAGTGAGGCCACCAGCCGCTTGCCGAATGATGGGCGGCCACTCCGTAGCGTCCAGTCGTCCGGGTTGATACCAGGGCCATTATCCTGCACCTCCAGCGTCAGACCGTTCTGCGTGTGCAGACCGATGCGCAGCCGGGGATACTTGCTCTGGGCATACGCATATTTGAATGCATTGGTAATTAACTCGTTAGCAATCAATCCCAGCGGTATCGCTACGTCGACGTCCAGCTTTCGATCTTCGGCGTCGATGACCAGGTCGAAATCGCTGTCGCTGTACCCGTAGGCATACATCAGGCTCCGCGCCAGATCAGTCAGGTACGACCGGATGTTAATCGTCGTAATCCCATCGGTCTGATACAGGCGCTGGTGAATGAGCGCCATGGCTTCGACCCGCTGCTGCCCAACCCGCACCGCCTGTACCGCTTTTTCATCCTGCAGATTATTGGCCTGAAGCGACAGCAGGCTCGATACGATGGCGAGATTGTTTTTTACGCGGTGATGGAGTTCTTTCATCAGCGTTTTCAGCTGTTCAGCCTGCGTTGCCAGTTGCTGACTGCTGGCCGTGATGACGCCGTTCTGCGTGGCCAGCTTCCGGTTCGACCGTCGGATCATCAGGTACTGCCCGATCAGCAAACTGATCAGCAGGGCCATTAGGCCAAGCCCACCACTCATGTATTCGACCTGCCGGGTTTTCTCCAGGTTCCGCGATCCTAAATCGGTAATTTGTCGCTGTTTCGCCTGCGTATCGTACTGCGCCTGTAGTTCGAGGATAGCTCGCGTTTTTTCGATGTCGGCCACCGTTCTGATCTGTGCCAGCCGATTAACTTCGGCCGCCTGGATAGCCGCAATTTCCCGTGCTTTATTGGCTTCCACCTGCGCTACGGCCTGCGTCTTGGCCAGTTCAGCACTCGCCTTGATACTAGCCAGTTCGCTAGCCTGCTGCACGGCATAATGCCCTTCCAGCTGGGCAATCGTCCGGGTTTTTGCCTGGTTTACGAGCGAATCGCCAATCTGCTTGTAGGCGACGGCGGCTGCATAGGCTTTCTGGTACTGCCCGGCGGCTGCATACGCTCGTGACAGCGTACCATGCACGGAGTACGACAGCGGTGCATCCCCCGACCGTTTTAGCTGCTCAAGCGACTTTTCCGCATACTCAACAGCCTTATCCGGCTGCTGTAAGCCTATGTAGGCGGTTGCCAGATTACGGTAATTATGCGCCAGACTACTGTACCGCTTCAGGCCCAGATTGATAGCCAGTGCTTTTTCCAAGTACTGAATCGCCAGTTGATACTGCTTCTCGACGTTGTAGTTCTTACCCAGATTGTTGTACAGCACCCGTGCGTCTTCGGGCTGTACTTCGGTATTATTCATGGGCGCCAGTCCTTTGAGGAAGCACTCCCGCCCCTGCCGAATTTCGCCCAAATCTTCATATAGGATACCCAGATTGATGTAATTGCCCCGCAGCAGCTGCGTCGACTTCAGCCGCTGGTTAATCGCAATTGCCTGTTGCATGTAAGCGATACCCTGCTGCGTATAGGCTCTAACGCCCTGGCTATTCCCCATGAGCTTGTACAGCAGGCCCAGACTATGGTATGTCTGCGCCGTCGAACGCAGGTTGTTCACTTTGCCGTAGTGCTGTATGGCTTGCTGAAAACAGGTCAATGCATCTTCGTATTGCCCCTGATGCGTTCGTATCGATCCTCTAAGCCGATTGTAGTCGCCCAGTCCATCCCAGTACTTTTTCTTCGTGCTAATTGCCAGTACTGGTTTTAGATACAGGAGTGCCGAATCGGTCTGATTTTGCTTGTAGAAGACGTTGGCAATATCGTAGTAAGCGTGAACGCGGGTCGTATCGGGTAGCTTGCGGGTCAACGCCGTCTTCAAACTGTCGACTACTCGCTGCTGGGCGATAGTCGACCGGCAAAAGGCGACTGCGATGAGCAGGCCGACAAACCAGCGGTTGCATAAAGGATTCATTCAAGGGAGAGATTGATCGGTTTGGATAAAAAACGAAGCGCACAAATGCGTTACTGATAGTCAGCTTTTTATAGCAAATAACAGTACACTAGTAATAAGATTGATTTTAAAATTAAGCAATTACCAGGTATCGCTTATTCTATTTTATCTATATGTGTAGACGGATTAAAAGCAGCTATCACTGTTTCATTCGCTATAGCTATTGATTAGCTCCTAACATCCCCCCTCCGCGTATGTTTGCGCATATGGTAAAAACTCGATTCGCCGGTAGTAAAACCGCTCATGGACAGGCTTTCAGACAAGACACAGCAACAGGTTTTACTTATCTCCTCTTTCCCTGAACCCGGTTTACCTATGAACGCATCAAGACGTACGTTTCTGCAATCGCTTGGGGTTGGCGCAGCCAGCGTCGGCGCAGCCAACTCAGCCGTCGCTGAGACACTGTCGGCTTCAGTACCACCAAAAGCAGCCGCCGACGATCAGGTACTGTTTGTGGGCGACGACATCGCCGTTGTCAACACACAGTATGGCCGAGTACGGGGCTTCGTGCTGCGCGGCATCAGCCAGTTTCTGGGTATTCCGTACGGAGCCGACACAGCCGGCAAAAATCGGTTTATGCCTCCCCGAAAACCAGAATCCTGGTCCGATATACGACCGGCGTTATGGTGGGGTAACTCGGCTCCGCAGATTATGGAGAAGCGCTACGCAAATCCCTACGCATCGTTTGTCGATCACTGGAATTACGACGATGTATCGGAAGACTGCCTGAAACTGAATATCTGGACACCCGCCCTCGATAGCCAGAAACGACCCGTAATCGTGTGGCTGCACGGCGGTGGGTTTACCAATGGCAATGGCATCGAACAGGATGGCTACCACGGTGAAAATCTGGCGCGTAAAGGCAATCTGGTGTTCTGTTCGCTCAACCACCGGCTCGGTCCGCTGGGTTATACCGATTTGAAAGCCGCCGGTGGCCAGGCTGCCGGACCGCTTGCTGCTTCGGGCAACGTGGGCAACCTGGATATGGTAGCGGCTCTGGAATGGGTCAAAAACAACATCGCCAATTTTGGCGGTGATCCGGCCAACGTAACCATCATTGGGCAGTCGGGCGGGGGCGCCAAGGTGACGACGCTGCTGAACATGCCGTCGGCGAAAGGACTGTTTCACAAAGCCGTAGCCCTGAGTGGCAGTTCGCTGGCCGGTGTTAACAAGGCGTACGCCGAAAAGCTAGGGCAACAGGTACTGGCCGAAGCGGGGCTACAACCCGGCGAGGTCGACAAGCTCCAGCAGATTCCGTGGCGGCAATACCTCGACATTGCCAACCGGGCCGTCGACAAGCTGGCCGACGAAGCGAAACGGATGAATATACAGCGGGGTGGTTTTTCGCCCGTCGGCGACGGCACCTACCTGAGCGAGGGTGCTTTCTTTTCTGACCCGGCTCACTTCTCCGCCGACATTCCGCTGATGATCTGCACGACGTTTCACGAGCAGAACCCCGACCGGACCGACGCGTCGCTGGAGACCATTTCGCTGGATGGGGTCAAAGAAAAAATCCGGTCCCGCTTCGGTGACCGGACGGGTGAGATCGTGGATGCTTACGCCAAAAATTTCCCAAAAGCGCGGCCGATTGAACTCTGGGCGCTGATCGTGTCGAACCGAAAAAATGCCGTTGCTGCGGCCGATGCTAAAGCTTCACAGCAGAAAGCGCCGGTGTACATGGCCTGGTTTGGCTGGCAACCGCCCCTGTTCGATAACCGGATGCGGGCCTTCCACTGCGACGATATCTGCTTCTGGTTCTACAATACCGACCTGATGCTGACGCATACGGGCGGGGGCAAGCGGCCACGGGCGTTATCAGAAAAGATGGCCGGGTCCTTCATCAACTTCGCCAAAACCGGTAATCCCAACGGCGGGGGACTACCGACCTGGAAACCATATACGGCCCAGAACGGCGAAACGATGATTCTTGACGACACCTGCGCGCTCGTCAACGACCCCGACCGCGAAGCCCGTAAGTCGCTGGCGTAAGGTGCCGGCAGACGACTAATCGACATCACTACGATGGGTGATGAACTGACTCTCAGGTAACTAACAAAACGATGAATTTGCTTATTCGATTTCTCGATTTGGTCTTGGCCATATCCCTGTCCAGGCAATCGATTCGCAAGATGTTCTGCAGCAAGAATGCGTAAGCGGCATGTTCTGTCGCTACCAGACGCACGTAGCCATTCCCGTTTGGATAATTCCAGCGTTGGATTAACCGAACGGGACTGGTTACGTACCTACTAACCCCCTATTATTTCCCCCAAACGTTTAGGTTCCACGCATCTGTCCATTGAACGACGGGTTGATTGGCGTCGACCGATATGGGTAACCACAGGTATCGGCTGTCCTTGAGGTCTTTGGGGTTCCACCGATCGGCGATGAAAATGAATGCGTCTTTCTGACCCTGCACCGGCTGAATGTAGGTCGACTGACCGTCGAAGGTTTTGTCGGCCATTGGCCCCTTCATCGGGTCGCCCAGGGGTTGCCACGGGCCGAACAGCGAGTTGGCTACGTGCAGGCTGGCGCGGTTGGGTGCCCAGCCCGTACAGCCGCTGGTGATCAGAAAGTACTTTCCATCTTTTTTGAAAACGGCCGGGGCTTCGCGGTGATCGCTGAAGAGTAGCGTATCCTGCGGGGTGGCCGAGAGGTAATCATCGGTCAGTTTTACGATACGCAGGTCGTAATTCTCGCGGGCAGAATAGATTTCGTAGGCTGAACCATCGTCGTCGACGAAAAGCGTCATATCGCGCGACATGTGGCCGTTGGGGCGGAAACTTTTGACATAGGTGTACGGCCCCGTAACGTTTTTGCTGACGGCCACACCGGCGCGGGCTGCCTTGTAACCCTGTCCTGGCAGTTCGAGGTGAAACCACATGACGTACTGTTTCGTGCGCGGGTTGTAAATCACCTTGGGGCGCTCCATCAGCCCATGGGTAGCAATTTCGCTGGTCGTATCGGTGGATTTGGCCAGGGCCAGCCCTTCCATTTTCCAGTTGTACAGGTCTTTCGACGAATACACGTTGACACCCTCGGAAGCCGACTTGCCCCGTTTTTCGCCAAACCAGTAGTAGGTGCCCTTGTCGAAGAGCAAACCGCCCCCGTGGGCGTTGATGACCTCGCCTTTGGTATCGTACCAGACTTCGCCGGGCTTAAAGTTAGTTTGGCGTTTGGATGCATCCTGCGCCTGAGCAGCCAATGAAGTAGCCAGGCAGAGAAGCGGGAGTAACGTCGAGAAACGCATGCGATTGCTGTAAGTAGTTGATCGGTTGATTAGCCAGTGGTAGACGAATATACGTACGATTCGCTGGGTAGGTTAACGCCCGGAATCCATGAACGAACACAGACGCCGGGCGTTGGTTAATTAGCACAAATTACGGTAGGTACGGTTTAATAACCTGGGTTCTGAGCCAGCACAGCGTCTTTGTTGAGCTGAATTTCGTTCAGCGGAATCGGCATCAGCAGGTGCGTCGTCGTCAGGCCACGGATCGGGTTGACTGGGTTGTTGCTGTTGAGCCGGCTTGCCCGATCGACCAGCGTTTTGGTACGCATAAGCGTCATCCGCCGGTTTTCTTCGCCGATCAGCTCGCGGGCGCGTTCGTCCAGAATAAAATCCATGGTGATGTCGGCCGATGATACCTGCCCGGTGGTCGGGTAGTTCGCGAAGGAACGTTGCCGCAGGGCGTTGATACTGTTGGCGGCATCGGTCAGCTTACCCTGTTTGAACTGTGCTTCAGCCAGCAGCAGATAGGTTTCGCCCAGCCGCATCAGCATGAAATCCTTGATCATCGCAAAACCAAACGCATCGGCAGGATTGTACTGATACCACTTGGTCGTATGCGGAGCAATGCTGAACAGCGTGTCGGTACCCGTGTACGGAACGACTTTACCGAAGGTCGCCGTTTTGCTGGGGTCGTTGTACACAAACCGGCGACGGATGTTGTACTGCGAATTGCGAATGTCGCCCGATCCGTACAGTCCGTACAGCACCCAGTTGCTAAGCCGCAACCGGCCGACGCCACGTCCGCCCGTCGAATCCGATAGCGACATACCCGAGATGTTATAATAAGCGGGTCCCCATACCCGACGTTGCTGCGGGCTACCGGTTATTCCCCCTACGACGGTGCTGGGATTTTCCTGCTCCAGTACCCAGATGGCTTCGGTGTTCCCCTGCGACCGGCGTTGATTACCGTAGATAAACATATCGTGATAGAAGTCGCCCGGCTGGCTGGTACCAACGCCATACCGCCGTTTGATCAGGCTAAACCGGCCGCTGCTGACGATACCCTGCAACTGTGCTTCGGCCAGATCGGGTTTTCCCATTCGCAGGTACGCTTCGCCCAGCAATTGCATGGCCATGAACTTGTTGGCCCGACCGTACAGTTTGGCGCCACCAGCATTGGCCCGCACGCTTTCTATATCCGGCAGATTCGCTACGGCGAATGCCAGGTCGTCGACGATCAGTTTATTAACGTCGTCCAGCGTAGCCCGCACGAAGTCGGTTTTTGGGCCGGTCAGTGCCTGCGTCAGGATCGGAACACCGCCGAAGCAGGTTGCCAGGTTGTTGTACGCGTAGGCCCGGAAGAACTTCGCTTCGGCACTGGCCCGTACTTTTCCGGCGGTACTCAGTCCGGTCATGGTGGGCGAGTCCATGCTGTTGATAATGATGTTGGTCAGGTTGACCAGGATGTAGTTCCGGTTCCAGGTAAAGGAAGCCGCCCCATCCGTCGGCGTCAGCAGCGCATAGTTGTAGTACGGAATCTCGATACCCTGCTGGTTGGCGGTGGCGTTGGCGACATCCGTGCCGACCTGCCATACGCTGGGCCACCCCTGCTGATCGGAGTACGAGAAAATCGTGCTGACGTGGTTGTACAGCCCCACCAGCGACGCGTCGGTACCGAGCGAATCGTTTAGCGTAACCGGCGTATAACTTGAGTATGGCTTCTCGGCCAGGAAGTCGCTTTTGCAGGCCGACGCTAATCCCAGCAACGCCAGTGCGCCGAATTTTATGTATGCTTTCATGAATATAAAGGGGAAAGCGCGAAAGGGCGATTATGCTGCCCTTTCGCGCATAGTCATTAGCGGAGACTGATGTTGATACCACCTACGAACGAGCGCGTAAGCGGGTAGTTATTGGTCCAGTCGCCACTACCGCGTGGTGCCTGAGCTGCTTCGGGGTCCCAGCCAATCCAGTTGGAGAAGGTATACAGGTTCCGACCACTGACGTACACGGTTACGCTACCCAGGCCCAGCCGGTTCAGTAATGGCTGACCGAATACGTAGCTAAGCGTGACGTCTTTGATCCGGGTGAAGCTGGCATCCGACGCGTAGCCATAGCCCCGTGGGTTTTTGTAGGCCAGCGACGGGCGTGTCTGACTCATGTTATCGGCTGTCCAGTACCCGACCGCCTGCGGGGTGTTGCGTCGACCACTTTCATCACCGTAGTTCAGATCGTTATTGTTGATCGTCGCGCCCTGTACTGTTTGTACAAATACGTTCAGGTTGAAATTACCAAAGTGGAACGTGTTGGTCAGACCGCCCTGCCATTTCGGCGCCGTCTGCCCCAAAATGATCCGGTCATCGGGTGTGATCTTACCGTCGCCATTGGTATCGGCAAACTTAAGGTCGCCGGGTTGAGCACCGGGGTCCTGCGACGATGGGTCCTCCCCTTTCTGCCATACGCCAGTCATCCTGTAATCGTAGATAACACTGATCGGCGAGCCGATAAACCAGCGGTTCCCCAGATCGCTCTTACCATCGCCATAAAGATCCAGAATTCGGTTGCGGTTTGAGGAGAACACGACGGTACTCTCCCACTTCAGCGGTCCTTTCACCACGTTGCGCGTGTTCAGCGTTACCTCGATACCCTTGTTGGATGTTTCGCCCAGGTTGTCGAACACACTGCCGTAGCCGGTTATGATCGGCAGGCTTCGCAGCAGGAGCAACCCTTTCGTGTTGTTCTGATATACGTCGATACTACCGTTGATACGGTTGTTAACGAAGCCAAAGTCGAGACCCAGATTACGGCTGAGCGTGGTCTCCCATTGCAGGTTGGCATTGCCCAGGTTACCCGCTACGGCGCCGATGGTGCTTACCCCGTTGAAGGGCGAGCGCACTATGCCGCTTGTTGTGACGGTCCGGTATACGCTGATGGCTTCGTTGCCTGCCTTGCCATAGGAGAACCGCAGTTTCAGGTTTGATATAGCGCGCCTATCTTTCATGAAGCCTTCGTTGCTGATGTTCCAGCCGACGGCTACCGACGGAAATAATCCATATTTACTGGTATTGGCGCCGAACACGGACGAACCATCCCGCCGGGCCGTCACGGTCAGCAGGTAGCGGCTGTCATAGCTGTAGTTGATCCGGCCCATCTGCGAGTTCAGTCGATACTGATCGGCATACGAACCGCTCGTCTGCGTAGCACCCGCTCCCACGTTGTCGAAGCCTAGTTCGTCGTTGACGAAACCAACCGCGTTGGCCCGCGACTCGCTGTAGCGTCGTTGCTGCGCACTGTACAGCCCGGTAAAGTCGAAGTGATGCTTACCCCAGTCTTTCGCGTACGACAGAATATTTTCGATGGTATAGCTGTTGGTTTCCGAATAGAACGTATTGGCGGTACCGAGCAGATCGTTGGCCGCGCGACCGACGTAGCTTCCCGTACGGGCCGGAATAAAGGAGTAGCCCATATTGAGCCGGTACTTCAACCCATTTAGCTTACCCGGCAGTTTCAGTTCGAGGTAGCCGTTGCCGTTCAGGTTGGTGTTGCGATCGACGCGCTCCGTCACCAGGCCCAGCATTGGGTTGGTATACAGCAGTTCGGGATACATCGGGTAGATGGCGTACGTACCGTTGGGGTTATAGAGTTGCCCGTAGGGACTCATGGCCGTAGCAAACAGGAAATTCGACCGACCGCCGTCTCGGTTGTTGTTGGCAATGAACAGCGAGGTACCCACCGACAGATAGTCGGTCAGGTTTACGTCGAGGTTCGAGCGGAAGCTGGCCCGCTTGTACTGGTATCCTTTGATGACACCCTTCTGATCGAGGAATTCACCCGACACAAAATACCGCACCTTGTCGGTACCGCCTGAAATGCTCAGGTTGTGGTCCTGCAGGATACCCGTCTGCGTAGCCTCCTTGAACCAGTCGGTCGTAATACCGGCATTGTAGTTGGTCAGCTCACCATAGTTGGGTACCGGGCTGGTTTGTTTCTGATTGGTTTGTGACAGCCAGTCAGCGTATTTCTGAGTATATTCCTGACCGGTACGGGGTGTCAGCACGTGCGCAAAATTTTCGACACCGACATAGTTGCTGTAGCGGATGGTTGGTTTGCCCGTCGTTCCGCGTTTGGTCGTGACGAGAATAACCCCGTTGGCACCGTTGGTGCCGTAAATAGCTACCGCCGACGCATCTTTCAGGATTTCGATACTCTCGATATCGTTGGGGTTG
>JAKONH010000281.1 GCA_022702045.1 Spirosomataceae bacterium | reverse complement strand
CGACGGCTTGCGCAGAACAATTTTCCCCTCTGCATCAATGTAGCCCATACGGAACGAAATCGAGGAGACATGCCCTTCACCAGTTGCCCGCAAGCTGAGAATAAACCGCTTGAAGCCTGGTGGCACGTTCGTTTGATCGGGGTGCCAGATCATCGACGGATTGAACAGGGCCGCCGACTCCAGCGAGTATTCCATCGTAAAATAAGCACCTAACAACAGCTGACGCTCAGTTGACAGCGGTTCATCGGTGAGCAGATGGGCCTTAATTTGCCCAAACCGCAGTGTCAGGAAGCGCTCCAACTTATGGTGGCGACCACCAAACTCACGAATGACTTCATTGAGTTTCTGATCGACCTCCTGATCGCTCATTGCATTGACCCGTGCAATGATTTTTAACGTTCGGGTTGTACTTCCCAGATCGAAGGGCCGGAACAAGACACGGGTTGGGTCAGGACTCAGCACGATTCCGGTACGAGTGGCTTTAACGCTCATTGGTAGACTGGCAGGGCTTTGTAAACAATAGGTAGAACGACGAAGACGCCTGAAACAAGGTACACAGGTGCTAATTCTGTGCCACTCGCTTTGGCGTCTTCTGATTTAACAAAAATTGATTCAGACCGTCATGCGTTGAGAAGCGCAGGTATACTTACGTTTACAGGTTTAGTAACCGCTCGTTGTTTCTGTGCTGTATACAGGTCAGCCAGAGCCAATAAATACGACAATGTCGACTCTGCACCTTGGTTCTTATTGACCCGGTCAATGTGTAACCCGTCGCGGCAACCACCCGTTTGCTGATCGTACAAGGGCAAACCCAGATCATTTAGTCCAGTAAACCATTTGAAGACGCGGATAGCGGTACGATGCCACTCCTCGTCACCTGTTACCTGCGCGGCACTCAAACAAGCCGATACGGCCGACTGCGCTTCTAAAGGCTGCTGATCGAAGTAAGCACGCGACTTACCTCTTTCGTAGAAACCGTTTGAGCCGATTGGCTGGAAATGTCCTCGCTCGGCTGTCTGAACGTCGATTAACCATTTCAACGATTTCAGGCCAATTGCCGCTAACCGCTCGTCACCCGATTTGATCAATGCATGGGCCAGTACGGCATTATCATACGTCAGGCTGTTTTCAAACCAGGGCCAGTCTTCAGTTGCCGTCTCGGTGTACCGGAACATCAGCTTGTCCAGCAATTGACGTTGTATGTTTTTCGCCAGCCGGTCGTCGTTGAATTTCTTCTGGTACTCGTAGATGCCCAGTAGTGCGAAAGCCCAAGCTCTGGGCGACCCCATCTGACTAATACTTGGAAGCACGCTTTCAAATAAGCCCATCGCCCAGGTTATCGAGTTGAGGTCAGTTGCCCGACCAATACACACGCCCAATGCCCATATTGTCCGGCCTGTGCTGTCGTCAGATCCTACATCCTCAAGCCACTGCCGGTTGTAACTCATGAAGTTGCGGAACCGGCGATGCTCTTCCGAGTAAGCGTGATTGATGAAAGCGCAATAGTTGTCCGATGCCTGAGACAGCTTCCGTTCGACGATACCGTCTTCTTTCAGCATGATCGTTAGAATCAGTGCACGCGCGTTATCGTCGGTACAATAACCTTCTTCGTAGAACGGTAAATGGTGGCGAGCGTGCTGTACAATACCCGTCGAGTCAGTCAACCGGTACAGATGATCGAGCCGAAGCGTAGGCAACTTGAATGCAGCACTTCCATTACCCCCCATCGCGTATGGCGTTTGACTATTGATTTTACCCATCCGTTCCCGCCGTGCCTTGGCAAATGAATTAGCGTATTCCTGAATAGTATGCTCCCAGATCATGCTGCGGCCCATCATGTAAGCTTTCTTACGCATGGCGTGACGTGCAGGCTCATCGACCAGTAAGTTGACGACTTCGTCGGCAATCGCCTTCTCGTCGCCAAACGGTACCAACACACCACGTCCATCAGCCAGCAATTCCTCGGCATGCCAGTACGGCGTAGACACAACAGCTTTCCCGCAGCCAAACGCATAGGAAAGCGTACCCGACGTGATTTGTGCCGGATTCAGGTATGGTGTGATGTAAATGTCAGCCGCACCCAGGTACTCCATTAGGTCTTCCAACTCAACGAACTGATTGTAGAACCGGACGTTGTCTCGTACACCACAGTCAGCGGCCAGCTTTTTCAGACTGTCGCGGTATGCTTCGCCTTCATGCCGGATCAGGTGTGGATGCGTCGCGCCAAGCACCATATACACAGCGTTGGGGCATTTCTCAACGATTTTAGGCAGGGCCCGGATGACGTTTTCGATCCCTTTGTTCGGCGACAGCAACCCAAACGTCAGCAGTGTTTGCTTTCCTTCCATACCAAACTTGTCTTTGTAGAAGTGCGGATCTACGAAAGACATATCGGGAATACCGTGTGGAATCAGATCAATTTTTTCCGCCGGCACCTCGTATATGTTGATCAGGAAATCGCGCCCTTTCTCAGACATACAGATTACGCGAGAGGATAGATCAGCGATACTCTTCAACACCAGCAACTGCTCCTCGTTAGGCGACTTGAGGATTGTATGAAATGTCGTCACAACCGGCATGGTCAGGTTACGCAACAGGGTCAGAATGTAACTCCCTGCCGGCCCACCAAAAATGCCGTATTCATGTTGAAGGCAGACAACGTCCGTATCCTTCGAATTTAAAAACTCAGCGGCTTTCCGATATGCATCCTGATCGTGCTGGTAAAAATCGTAGCGTACCTCCGATGGATAGTCATATCCTTCCTTCGTATCGTTCACTGAAACGACGATGGCGTTTGAGTCGCGGATAAAGGAATTGTAAGAAGTATACAAATCAGACGTAAACGTGGCAATACCACACTGACGAGGTAGATAGTCACCGATGAATGCTACGTTTTTAGGATTGTGATTCCAAACATCAGGGTTGTTGGCGGAGGTGTTCATATTAATCAAGCATGAGTTCAATACAAACAGGTGTCCTTTTTACAAGCCACCGTTAGGCTCTTCTACTATAGAAAGTACTTAAGTAATCATTTTGTTTGGAAGTGGAGTATAATTTTGTAATCTACCGGGAGTAAGCAGGCCAATACCTCGTTATCTTACATTCATATTGTATTTTTCCGACTTTGAATAGCGACAAAATTAGTTCGTAAGGGTGTTTATTTGACGCGTATACGAAGCTTCGCACAATCATCTTCTCCGTTCTCGAAGCCGTTATTTGGTGTTGAGTCCGGATCGCTAATCCCCCATGATGATTCAATCTGTGCCTGCATCGTCAGCGTATCCGCTTTCGTGGGTATTGCCCGGAAGGTAAGTACACTAAAACTACCAGCCGCAATCGTCCCAGTAGTGCCCCGTACGATAGTCCCGACCAATTGCATGGTTGGGCTGTCCAGAAACGTGAATCCGTCGGGTAGTTGACAACCAACCGTTGCGCGATCTACCAGCAACCCGCCCGCATTGTTGACTAGCAAACTTACTGAGACGGGTACACCAATCGGCTGAGCCACTTTATCTGCCGATATTGTAAGACTGAGGTCTGCTCTGTTTGGGTCCGGTGCTGGCTGATTACTGGCCACAGCAGGTACCGGATCAGCATTGATAGAAACAGGCGCTTTAACAACGGGGCCACTTCCCAATCGAAACTGGACCATCGCCATGTCGTCCTGTCCATCGCCCGTACTGGTGTTTGGTCTGGAATCGGTATCGATCTGACTGGCTTTTACAATCTCACCTACCACTATATACGTTCCGTTCTGTGTCGGCTGTACTTTAAATGTTAGTTGACTGACTGAGGAAGAAGCAACTGCTGGTATCAGGCCAAATACCACACCACGCTGATGCGAAAGGCCATTACCGGACAGAAATGTTAGCCCGTCAGGTAG
>JAKONH010000267.1 GCA_022702045.1 Spirosomataceae bacterium | reverse complement strand
TCATTCGCAAACACCGTTGTCGCGCTTAACTACCAAAAAACCAATGAAGCACACGGCTGGATTGGTTGCCGGTTTCAGCTCACACCCCAGTCGGGCTACAACGACGTGATCATTCACGTCCGGATGCTCGACAACGAGAACATTTTACAACAGCAGGCGCTAGGCGTAATCGGCGTCAACCTGATTTACGGTTGCTACTACTACGCCAAAACGCCCGAAACGCTGGTGCTGTCGCTCATGGACGACCTGTCGCCGGAGCGCATACAGATCGATATGATCCGGTTCAACGGTCCCGATTTCGCGACTGTCGACAATCGGTTGATGACGCTACATTTGGTCAAGAACGGCTTCACCGATGCCGCTCTGTTCGGCCCTGACGGGCAGGCCCTGCAACCGTCGGAAGCGCTGTACAAGAAGCACATTCTGGTGATGCGTGGCCGCCTGCGGCCCCTGACCAACGTACAGCTCGACATGATCGAAAACAGTCAGAAACAGTTTATGGCTGAAGACGACGTCGACGAAAACCGGGTGATCTCGATGGCCGAGCTGACGCTGCACAATCTTAAAGCCAACGAGCAGGGGATTGACGAAAAAGACTTCCTCGACCGCGTTGACATCCTGTGTTCGATGGGGCTGGCGGTAATGATCTCCAACTATTTAGAGTACTACAAACTGGTGGCGTATCTAGCCCGACTCACCCGGCTCAAGTGCGGGCTGGTCGTCGGGATTCCCAACCTGGAATATATCTTTGATGAGGGGCATTACGAATTTCTGCCGGGCGGTATTCTGGAATCGTTCGCTATGCTGTTCAGCCGTAAGATCAAGCTGTTTGTCTATCCTACGCTGCGCGATGGTGCCATTTACAGTTGCGAAGATTTCAAGCTACCGCCTACGCTGGAACCGCTGTATCAGTACCTGATTCGGAACGACAAGATTGAGGCTATCCGCAATTACAACGAAGAGAACCTGCATATTTCGACCGATGCCGTACTGGAAATGATTCAGGAGGGGCGCGACGGCTGGGAAAGCCTGGTACCGGCGCGCGTGGCCGAGCAGATCAAAAGCAACTGCCTGTTTGGATACCCCTGTGAAGTAGAATACATACCCATTGGGCAGCAGGTACGGCAGCAGCAGGAGCAAGGGGTTGCCGACGTCACACCAAGTTAAGGCACAACGTACTCGACGGTGGCGTTGGCAAACGAACGGGCGAACTGATCGATCAGGCGGTTGAGTACTAGAAAACCCGTTTTGGTTTCGCCTTCGTGCGTGAACGGCTGGTCGGTGTCGGCCCAGTCTGAGGGGCGTCCTTCGGCGGTGAAATGGGCTGTTCCTCCATCCACGCTAACCAGCACCCGCATCGATGGCGTAAGGCTTTCATTTAATTCAGTCGACAGCGTATACGTTTGTTCGTCCGTCTGTTCGATTACGAATTCCTGCGTTTCCAGGAAACCCGATACCGCCCTGAACAGCGCCGAGTCGGGCTGGGTCGTAACCAGATCAACGCCAGTCGCGCCGGCAGGAATTGACTGGGCATACCCGCCCCGCAGAATCAGTAGCCACAGCAGGCAACTCAGGATTAGTACATATTTCACCGGATAAAGATACCGTAATCGATCCGGTTGTTCTCGCAACTTAGTACGTACCTACGCAAATTACCCCCTCGCCCATGAAAGGACATGAACTGGACTGGTATCTGAACATCGGCTTCTTCCGGATGCATCAGGACATGTTTACGTGCCAGTACATCATGCACGACAACAGGGCCTGTCCGGTTCACTGGCTCCGGCTCACGATTCCAGCCGTCGTTTTGGGCGAGAAGCAACGGCGGCTAGTGCGTATCAACAGTGGGTTTCAGCGCACCGTCGTTCCGTTCGTACTAACCGATGAAATCGAACGTTTGTACGCGCAGTACCGGGCGAATGTCACGTTCGACGCGCCCGAATCAGTGGAGTACTGGCTCAAAAGCGGTAACGCATACACGCTGTTTGACACCAGGGCCATTGAGATTCGTGACAACGGGCGGCTGATTGCAATGGGTATTTTCGATCAGGGTAACCGAAGTATTGCCGGGATCATGAATTTCTATCATCCCGATTACGCGCGTTACAGCCTGGGAAAGTACCTGATGCTGGAAAAAATACAGTATGCGCAGGAGCATCGTAAACAGTACTACTATCCCGGCTACCTCGTCAGTAATTACCCTAAGTTCGATTACAAGCTGTTCCCCTGTCAGGCGGCAACAGCGGTGTTCGATGCGGGTACGCACCAGTGGTTGCCCTTCGCCTGGGATACCGTACACCGACTGGCAACCGAAACGCTCAACGAGTTACACTACGACCCGTTTACCGATAGCTGATCATTTCGATGCCGGATCGATTACCCGCACGGTGTACGTGTACGAGCGGGTCTGCCCACCTTGTCTGACGTTCTGAATCGTTACTTCGTATGACTGATCGGCTGTAGGTTTGGAGACGGCTTCTACTTCCCAGATCAGGGCATTGTCACCGTAGTCCGTATCCGTGTTGCTGACGATAGTGGCTGATACCACCTTTCCCTGTTTCATCACGCTAACCGTACTTTTCGAAAAATCAGCGCCGGGCAGATGAAACGACCACCGGGGAAATACCAGTTGATAGGGGTTGTACCCGGCTACGGGCCAGCAGACGTATTCGCTACGCGTCGCCATCCGGTTGGCTGAAAACGCGCTCAGATTCATCGGCAGCGCGTTGTAAGCGATTTTCGATTTCGGATGCAGTAGGTTACCCGTACCCATCACAGTAACGGCCGGCGACAGCAACCAGCGCCGGTGGCCAACATCCGCGTTGTTATCACCTTTGTCGGCGATATATTGGGTAATAAAGTCCGGATTCGAGCCGCCCGTCTGCGCCAGATTTGAATTGACAATGGCCCATTCGCCTTCGGTCGAGTGACATTTCCAGCTTTTCTTCACGGCATGGGTCAATACGCCCGCTTCGCCCAGCATCAACACGCCTTTTTGCGCTTTCCGGTTTAGCGAATCGGCAAAGACGACTTTACCATCGACGCCTGCCATAGCCCGGTAGAAATTGAGCCGGCTTGCTTGTGCAGCAACGTATGCGGCTGATACCGTTCCTTCGTTGCAGTCGTTGACGTTTCCCGACCAGTTCATGAGGGGTGTACTGGCGAATTCTTTCGTGTAAGCATCTGCGACTATCCAGCGGCTTGTCACATCGAATACGGTCGATGAAGTCCCTTTTACCAGTACCACCGGTTGCGGATCGGGCTGCGGATCGACCGTACCAACAGGTTGGCAACCATTCAGGGCGACAGCACACAACAGGGAACCTGTACACATGCGGATAAAGGCGCGTAGATTATTTTTCATAATCGGGCACGGATACAGGATATAAAGCGCTGTAGTAATGCGGGAACAGACAATCCGGTTGACCGAGTAGAAAACCCACTCAGTTCTATAAATATATACAATAAGTTACCTTAATTGTTTTTTAGTAACTAAAATATTATTTATTCAGCGTCGTACATGCTGAACAGCCTATGTCATTCGCTTTTGCCTATATACGTAATCAACAGAATGGCAGTTTTCCAGTTGTACTAGGTAATTGATCAACTACCTATCAGCAGGACATCATACTATGGAGAACAAATCAGGCTATCAGCCCGGCGACGTGGTTACGCTGCTGGAGGGTGGGAAAGCACCCATGACGGTGAAGTCGGTTAAGAATGACGGCATGACCGTCGTCTGCGTCCCGAATAATGACTCGGAGGCAAAAGAAGAAGAGTTCGACGCTACGAAGCTGACAAAGCTGGAAGAAAACTAATCAGCTACTCCTGACAACAGACGGGCCACTTCTTTCTGGAAGTGGCCCGTCTGCCATTACCTAATTACCAACAAGTTTTGCTATCTGCTGTAGTCCTACTATTCGTACCTTTTACGCCCACGAAACAGACAGGTGCAACAGTTGAAAACGGCGAAACGACAAGCCAGTAGGCAGACATTGTACCTTTACCTACCGGAATACATCGGCATTTACTATACATGCACCGTTCAGCGCACTACGACCCGTTCAGCAATAAACACCCCGCTTACTCATCTGACCAGTACTATTCTGCCGTATGTTCATGTACCTGATCAGGAGTACCATGGCATACCAGCGTCAACAACAAGGGCAACGGTACGGGGCGGGCTGGTTGGCGAAGGAATGGTCGGTTCTGGTGCTGTTGCTTACGATCATCGCCAATCTGAGGGCGCAGCCTGTGCAACTACCTGTCCCCGAAACGATTACCGCCCGACAGGGACTACCGCAGGCATTCGTTCCTGCTATTACGCAGGACAAGCGCGGCTTTGTCTGGATGGCTACCCGCGATGGGCTGGCCCGGTACGACGGCTACACGTTTCGCGTATTTCAACCCACGACGGGCATTCAACCATCGCTCTCGTCGCCGGGTCTGACCAACCTGACGCTGGCGTCAGATGGCTATCTCTGGATTCAGAACGACCAGTTTGGACTCGACGGCTTCGATCCGCTGCGCGAAACATTTGTCAATCTGTCGGCCCAACCGCAGTACCGGCAGTTGTTTGGCCGCGACACACTGCTGAAAGTCTATCCCGACAGTCATCGCACTGTCTGGCTCACCTTCCGGCGGCAGGGACTGGCGCGCTACGACCTGACGACCCGGCGACTGACACTCTTTTCCTACCGAAATTACCCGGCTGACCGCATCGCTGCGGCCGTCGTGGAAGATGGACAGGGCCAACTGTGGGTCGCTACAAATCGGGGGCTGGATCGCTACGAGTTGGCGGCAAACCGATTCGTGCATGTCGGTAATCCGCTCGCGGCAGCTGGTTATCCGGCCGAGCCCATCCAGCAACTCTATCGACGACCGACGGGCGAACTCTGGCTATTCACCACCCATTATCTGGTCCTGTGGAACCCGCGCACCCATCAGACGCGGATATACCCGTTACCACGCCCCAACGAGCAAGCAAGCTGGCCCAATCAGCTTGCTTCCGATCGCCAGGGCAATGACTACATGAGCGCCAGTCGGCAGTTATTTCGTTACTCGGAAACTGATGGTCTACAGGTACTTACCACAGCAACTCCCAACATTGTATACGTGTCGCTGTTCATCGATCAGTCTGAGGTACTGTGGGCAGGTACCGACCTGGCTGGGGTACAGAAATTCAACCTGCGCTCTGCAGCGTTCCACAGTCAGCCGTACCAACGTTCATTCGTAGCCGACTGGCTGACCGATTACGTGGGTATCGCACCCAGTCAGCTACCGGCGACCTTGATCGGCACAACAGCCTATAACTTCCGCTCGACCGTCGACATCCAGGGCAAGCTCTGGTTTGCCGTAGGCGGCACGCCCCTGTACCGACTCGATCCGGCCACCAAACAGTTATCCGTAGTACACGGTCCAAGGGTGCTGCGTGATTATAAACTGGAGCGTCCTACCCTACTATCGGCCGATCCCGACGGACAGGTATGGGTCATTCATCCCGACTGGAGCGGCTATTACGTGGCGGATCAGCATCGCTGGGTCCGCTTCCCCTACCTGTTTTATCCGCTTATCCGCTCGGCGATGCTCCAAACGGTTGTCGATCGGCAGGCGATCTGGATAGCGACGGCCAGCACCGGGCTATATCGTATCGACCGAAACAGCGGGCGGGTTCGTCAGTACCGGCCCCGCAAGGGCGATTCGACCTCGCTCAGTAGCAATAACCTCTACTGGCTTACGGCCGACCCGAAAAACGCCGGTACGCTCTGGATCGGCACGTTTGGTAACGGTTTGTGTCGTTTCGACAAGCAGACTGGCCGTTGTCAGCGCATCACTACCCGGCAGGGTTTGCCCAACAATGTTGTCTACGCAGCCATTCCCGATCAGTCAGGCTCGGTCTGGCTGGCGACCAATCAGGGTCTGGGACAACTGTCCACGCGTACGAATACCATCCGGGTGTATCGGCAGGAAGATGGCCTGGGCGCCGACGAATTCAACCGGTTTCACGCTGTATCGATGCCCGATTACAGGACCACTGACGAGCGTATTATTTTAGGTTCGATCACCGGGTTAGTTGGCTTCCGGCCCAGCGCCATTCGGCGGGACACGTTTCAGCCACGGGTCCAGATAGCAGCTCTGTTGGTTAACAACCGGGCCTGGCCGCTCGATTCGCTCGTGAAACCAAGCGGGAACGGCCAACTAACAACACTCACCTTACCCTACAACCAGAATTTTGTGACAGTTCGGTTTGCGGCCATGCAGTATAACCGGCTGGGACAGGCCACATACCGTTATCAGTTGGGTGGACTTTCGCCCGACTGGGTGACAACCAGCCGCCCGGAAGCCATTTTTACGGCGTTGCCCCCCGGTCAGTATGATCTTCGGATACAGGCGGCTAACACAAGCGGTCAGTGGAGTCGGCATGTTCGGCAACTGCATATCGCCATCAGGTTACCCTGGTGGCAGACCGGCTGGGCCTATGCTGGCTACAGCCTGCTGATTACTGGCTTATTGTTAACGTATACCCGGTTTCGAAACCGGCAACTTCAGCAACGACAGGAACAACTCAACCAGCAGCGCGAAGCCGACCAGCTACGGCGACTCGATGAACTGAAAACGCGCTTCTTCGCCAACGTAACGCACGAACTCAGAACACCACTTACGCTGATTCTGGGGCCGACCCAACAGTTGAAAGCACGGCTGCACGGACCCGAAAATCAGCAGTGGCTGGCCCTCATCGACCGGCAGGCGCAGCAGCTGCTCGCCCTGACCAACCAGTTGCTGGATCTGTCACGGCTCGAAGCGGGCGTGGTGCAGGTACACGCGCAACCCGGCGACCTGGTCGCGTTTGTGGCACAGCTTATCGAATCAGTTCGGCCCGAAGCCGACCGGAAAGGACTGATCCTTGGCTTAACCAATGAACTGACCCGCTCGCTGTATCGGTTCGACGCAGAGAAGCTTGAGCGCATTACGCTGAATCTGCTAACTAACGCCATCAAGTTTACCCGGCAGGGAAGTGTGCAGGTGACACTGAGGGGGGCAGTCGAATTAGTGGTTGATGATACCGGGCCGGGACTGACGGACAGCGAGCAGGCGCGGGTTTTTGATCGTTATTACCAGGCCAAACCCAGCTCAGCATCGGCCCCGGGGTCGGGTATTGGCCTGGCACTGGTGAAAGAACTGGTGATGCTACAGGAGGGTACAGTGCAAGTTACCAGCCCCTGGACTGACGCCCATACTGGTACACGGTTCGTTGTTCGCTTACCCTACCAGCCGGTTGCCAAACTGGCAGACAGCCCCCAGGCCGGTTCAGTACCGCTGCCGGTTACCCGCGCTCAGTCACCGGCAGCGCCTAGCGACCCGCCCTCCGATGCAAAGCCACTACTACTGGTGATCGAAGACCAGGCCGACCTGCGGGCTTTCATCGGTCAGACGGTAGCAGAAATTGGTCGCGTACAACTGGCCGAGGATGGACAGGCGGGCTGGGAAACTGCGCTGGCCCTAGGCCCCGACCTGATCATCAGCGATGTACTGATGCCCCGCATGGATGGGCTGGCCTTATGTCGCGCCCTAAAAGAAGACCTGCGCACCAGCCACACTCCTGTTTTACTATTAACCGCCAAAACGACATTCAACGACCGGATACAGGGTTTGGCAGGTAGCGCTGATGCGTATCTGACCAAACCCTTCCATCCAGCCGAACTCCAGCTACAGGTGCGTAACTTGCTGGCCCGGCAGCAGCGACAGCGCGCCTGGCTACAGAGGCAATTCCTGCATCCCGATGAAACTCCGGCTACCTCCTTCGCTACCGACGAGTCGCCGTTTGTGATCCTTTCTCTCAGTTCCGACCCGGCTTTTACAGAGCAGCTTCAGGCCGTATTAGCCCAGCATATGCGTGATCCTCGCTTTAGGGTAGAAGAACTGGCCAGCGCGCTGCAGTTAAGCCGAGTACAACTTTACCGGAAGGTGAAAGCTCTTACCGGCTTTACCGTCACGGAGTTGCTGCGTAATTACCGGTTGGGGCAGGCCCGTCAGCAACTCCGCACTACTGCGTCGGTGGCCGACGTATCCGAAGCGGTAGGCTTCGAGAACACCAGTTATTTCACCCGCTGCTTCCGCGAACAATACGGCCTGACACCCATCGCCTACCAACGGGGTGAGGAATCGATGCCCTAAGCCTGAATACCAGTATTTTCTGTCATCCCAACCATAGAAGGAATGACAGAAGAAATCCACTCGATCTTACTCCGTCAGCAAGACTCGTTTGGTAACGCGCTGTAGGCCCTGCTGCAACATAAGCAGATACGACCCGCGCTGTACATCACCGACCGGCACCCGAACGACGTTTTCGCCAACAGTTGCCTGATGCGTTGTTTTTAACACCGGGCGGCCACTCATATTCAGTAGTTCGACCTGAGCGTCACCTGCCTGCTCAGCCTGATACCGCAGCCAGATCTCGTCTTTCGCCGGTATGGGATATACCTGTACCGGATCAATCTCAACCCGTTCCGGCTGTACCTCCGCACCAATGCGGGCGCTCCCCGTCGAGACGAGCCGGGCACCCGCCCAGTCGCCGTGATCACCACAGCCGTCGCCGTTGCTGGCGACCACCAGGCGCAGCGTCTGCTTGCCCCGCACATCCAGATTCAGCGATTTGGTTGGTGACGTCGGTAGCATCAGGTTGCTTTCGTACAACAGCGTATTGTCGGCATATACCCGGAAGATTACGGAGCCGCAGTCCCGATCGCCCATTTCATCGTCGACGCCAATGTCCGTCAGGAACGTTTTGTAGCGGCCGGCCAGGTTATAAACAATTTCCGAGTTAGCGTGGCAACCCAGCCCTTTCGCGTAGGTTGTGCCATTCAGCTTCATGGTCCGGCCATCGCCCGCTGCTGCATTGCCATTGCTCATGTCAAGCTCCACGGGTCCATAGCCATTGGTTGCGCTAACCCAGTTCAGGTCGGACAGATAAATAGGATTCGTTGTACCGTCGTTAGCTTTGAACAGCACCAGCGAGCTAAAGGGAGCCAGTTGCATCTTTCCGGAAAAGGCTTTGTTCCGGCCATCGACGTAGTTACCATCCAGCGGCACAGCAGTCGGACTTACCGACGTGTTGTAGTAGAATCGAATGTAGTCGGTGGCATTGCCCGATTTCACATACGTAGCCGGGCTGTTGAGCGATGCGGCATCTTTGCTGAACTGACTTTGCCACTGCTCCAGTTGCAGCAACGCTCCTGTGGTGGTATTATAAACCGCCAGAATTTTCCCGCCGTCGCTGGCTGGTCGTGCATAGATATTGCGGTCGATAGCTCCGTAGCTCGACAGATCATTGGCGTTCGACTCGAACTTGGCGACAAGCTGACTCGCCGTACGGCTGACGAACGTGTTATTCTGTACCGTGTTGTTCCGCATCGGACAAGCACCGCCTGTGTGCATGAGCGCCAGTTGCGACTCGTTGTTATTGAATGCCGTATTGCCCGTCATCTGTATACTCGACGTACCGTGCAGGTAGAAACCGTAGCCGTAACAGTTGAAAACCGTATTACCCGTCACTTCGGCGTTGGTCGAACAATCGTCGAGGTAGATACCGTGCGCGGCCGTATTGCTTTTGTACGACGTTCCCTCGAACGGGCCATTTCCCCCGTAAACGATGTTCGACAGAATACGAATGTTGCTCTGCGCCTGCCGGTTACCATTCCAGGTGTAAATACCACTGCCGTCGCTCTTGGTCATGCAGAAGTTCGAGATCAGGTTTTTCTGGACGACCGTACTGTTGGTGAACGTAAGGGCATTGTACCCGATGTTATCAATGATATTGTTCTCGATCAGCGTGTTGGACGGTCCGTTCGTCTGAAAGCCGACGTATTGCCCGTCGCCACTACCACCCCGGCCAGCCACCATACCGATTCGCTGAATTGTGTTGCCCCGGCAGGTAACAGTGGCGTACCAGCTTACCGACAGACCGTTGTTGTTCACATCCTGAATCTGGCCGTTTTCAATTAGCACATCACTACCTGATCCGGTCAGCACCATGCCATCCGTACCGGCGTTGGTAATGTCATTACCGGAAAACGTCAGGTTTGCACTATTCGTAGCCCGAATGCCGGTCGTTTGGGTCTGCGTGATCTGTAGATTACGAACCGTAACGTACGAGGCATTCGTCAGGTTAATGCCATCACTTACCGTTGCCGTTATGAGTCGGCTGTTCGGATTACTCTGACTATCGAACAGCTGAATCGTTTTTGTCGACGAATTATAATACCATTCCCCTGTCTGATCGAGGGTGCCGGGGTGATTCTGAATAAAAAAGCCCCAGCCGTCGGCTGGCGTATAATTGCTGGTATAGTTGAGCTGCAGGGTATTTCCGTTCTGCCCCGTGATGGCCGCCCGGTCGAGTATCCACTGAGCCGGTCGGATAACGGCTTCGCCCCCCGTCCAGTTTTTGGGTAATGCCTGCTGACTGGTGATCTGCGCTTTACCGTTGTGCGATTGTACCGTCAGATAGCCTTTATTGGCATCGGTCAGGTTCGGATAGCGGCCCAACGGCAACGAAACGGCGTTGTTGTACAGACCAGCAACGCTGCTTCCGCAACTGGCGCAACTCGCCTGCCAGGTATTATTACCAATATTGGTCCAGTTCGTGACGGGTACGGCTCCGGTCAGTATAGGCTTGTTCCCACTACCGAACGCGTCCACGACAATCGGCTTCCCAGCCGCTCCCGACTGCCTGATTGTCAGCGCTCCCGAGAAGGTATCGCTTCGCTTTAGCAGAACAGCATCGCCGGGTTTAAGCGTCAGCTGATTAACACGTGCTATCGTTTGAAAGGGTTGGCTTTCCGACTTACCGTCGTTTGTATCACGTCCCGAACTGGCGACGTAGTAGGTAGTTTGCCCAAAGCCAAGCTGTGGACTGGCGATCAGTCCAAGATGAAGCAGGCCAGCAGATAGAGACGCCAGCAGATAGGTACGGTTGGTATAAATTGGCATTTTGACGAAGTAGTTACGTAGGTCAGCATCGCGCCGACCATTCCTCCGTTTGCCAAAAACTATACCGACGACCTTCTTTAGGCCAGTCTTTCCATAAACTCACTATACTTTATCGAAACCACACCGTTTACGCAAACTTTAATCACTTGCCTATACTCCCTGTGGTACAAATTGAAGCGGATTTGGTTATGTATCGCTGGTAGGCACATATTTGTCGGACCAGCGCCCTCCGGTTCAATAGTTTTGCCAATCGCACTAAATCAACTCATTAAAATAAGCCGCTGACAGGATTGTATGTATGCACAACGGCTATTCAGGAACGCTAGCCGTTTGTACGGCTATTTGTTAAGAACCATCTGACTGTCAAACGTTTCCTCTGTAGCGTACAGCCGGGGAGCAACGTCTGTGTCTGATCATGTTATGGTGAACGGCGAAAACTGATGGGGCGGAACCGGAATCAGCGTATAGGCCACATGTGCGACTTTCATTTCATAGCTGTCGACGGGATCCCTGATAACCACCTATCCGGTCAGTCCAATACCTGTACGCTGACTAACGGATATAAACGAGCTTGCCATGGATAGTAAAGGTGTGGGGCAGCCCAATCGTATACTTATTTCTAGTCGCCAATACCCTGAATCGCATGGCACACCGACGATATCTGGCAGGCAACATAAGTCCGACACTCACTTTCCTGCTTATGCAAGGTAGTACTAGAAGTTACAGTACGTAGGTTTGGCCAGTCAATCGAGTTGCTGTAAAATCGATACCCGATCTTTCTCTACTACTATGCCTTCCTGTGCTAATGCCAGCATCGGCGATGTGATTGTGAGTGTACGAAACCCGGTGGCTGTGTGAACCACCACGCCATAGGTACTATCTGCGCGCCGGGCATGACCTTTATACCGGACCGTACGGGGAATGGCTAGATTAAGCAACGTCTGCATCAGCGCAGCTTCCCGAAAAGTAGACTGGTCCGAACCGGGCCCTGTTTGATTAGCTAGTACCATTTTTTTGAGAAGGAGATTGATCGTGTCATAGTCATTCCAGGGAAGTTATACTAGCTTCTACAACCGTCTGTGCTTACTTTTCTAAAGGAATCACCAGACATCAATTCATTCACTAAGCTTTTCATTAATGTGTTCATATGTAACAATAATACAGCCAGTACTCCTATATTGCCGTATACTCAAACAACTAGTTACTTTTTTGTCATGAAAAATGGCTTCTCTTTATACAAACACTATCTATCAGCGAGTCAGGTCGCCAAACGCGGCAGTTTTGCCTGGCAGTATGGCCAATTCTTAACTGAAGCGTTCTACCTGGTGGGTGTCCAAAAACTAGTTGACCTGCTGGAACAGGCTGACAAGACAGGTCAACATATAGAACTGGTATACGCACCCAGCGATGGCGTGACGATTTCCACTACATTCGACATTCGGCTCGCCGATGCGACAAGTGAAGGGCCCGCGTTTCGTTACCCATAACTGCCCTATAAGCACATGTATGCGTACAGGGTATACGTAACCTACATCGTCCTTGAGCAATTAGTTAGCCAACGTTGAAAATTGGGCATGTAGCCTACTCCAGTGGTGTGCGCAGTACACCTTCCCTACCCTTTTCTCAACAAAAAGGACTGCCCCAACCGGGTCAACCCTTCCATTCACACGGATTTCACTTGCTGACTTTGTACGCCAGATAGCACCTTCGTTACAAAACCAGCCGTTTTAGCGCGAGGCTCATTGCCCCGTGTCGGGAATCGCATCAGTAATACTATCAATTCAGGGTCAATCGATCTGGTCATGCACGGTAGCCCTGGCAAACCCTATAGGAGCCAGTTTGCACAGCACTCATTTCCTGAACGTCGTTACCGGTTCAGCATAAATACGTAATCCGGGAATATCGCGGGCGCCATCAGCGATAGCCGCTTTAATAGCCGCTTCGTCGATTTTCCAGTAGCCGTTCGGTAACCGGTTGATGTCGACCACTTCGAATCGCCAGTCGAGCTTAACATTTTTAGGTAAACTGACGGCGTCAACCTGCGGGCTCAGCCAGTCGGTCGGCTCTTTGCTTCCATCGGCTGGCGTGATGGGTGCCAGTTCAGCTTGTTGATGCTCCTGCACGCGTAGCATCTCTCGATTGTAATGGTCAACCGCATCCTTCAGCGGCTGCATGGCCTGCATGATAGGGTCTGTCAGTTGTTTTTCGATCGTCATCCAATCGTGCTTCTGCTGATCGAGCTGTCGGGTAATTTTGAGCCGCTCCGCACTTACCAGCTTAATCAGTTCGTTCCCCTGCGCGACGTGCTTGACGAGCGCCTGATGCTGCTCGGGTGTACCACAGAAGGCGGGTTGGCGACGCAGGAAGGCGACGTAATCATTGAGGGAGCTTTCCAGTAGTTGCCGACCCGGCGATTCGGTCAAAGAGAGCGCAGTGGTAGTCTTAGAAGGAGTAGCCATATAAGCGTAAAGCCCCGGATATGGCTAAATGTTGGCCATTTTCCCGTTTTTGTTGCCCGCTGCCAGTACTTTGTAAGTAGTAACCGAACCATCAGCACGGGCTACTGCTTTAAAACGAGAACAGCCGATTAACCTAAACGTTAATCGGCTGACTATCTATGAGCGGGAAATGGGTCTCGAACCCACGGCCTGCAGCTTGGGAAGCTGCCGCTCTACCAACTGAGCTACTCCCGCTTTGAGGAAGACAAATGTGGCGCAAAGGCCCGTAAATTGCAAGCTCGTCCGGCAAACTTTATGCATTGTGCGCCGGGCTTCGTAGCTTACCTCACTCGACTACTCTTTTAGTCCGCTCATGACGTCGTCTGAACACAAACCATTCATTCCCGCTACTGAATCGCCCGCCGAATTCACGCTCAAAGCCATTATCACCGGCGCCGTCTTTGGGGTCCTGTTTGGGGCGGCTACAGTCTACCTGTCATTGAAAGCGGGACTTTCGGTATCAGCCTCAATTCCCATTGCCGTGCTGGCTATTTCACTGGGCCGACGCTTTTTGAACACGACGATTCTCGAAAACAACATCATTCAGACGACCGGCTCAGCAGGCGAAAGTATTGCATCGGGCGTCGTGTTTACCATGCCGGGCTTCCTGTTCCTGACCGACGGCATCGGTACCGATTTTTTTAATTACTGGACCATTCTAACGCTGTCTATTCTGGGTGGGCTGGTCGGCACACTGATGATGATTCCGTTGCGCCGGTCACTGATCGTGCAGGAGCATGGTACGCTACCTTATCCCGAAGGAACGGCCTGTGCGTCGGTGCTGATCGCGGGCGAACGCGGGGGTAACTTTGCCAAAACAGCTTATCAGGGCCTTGGGATGGCGTTGCTCTATGCGTTTCTGCAAAAGGTGCTACACGTGATCGCCGAAGTACCAGTATGGGCGACGAAGCAAACTGATCGGTACTTCCCGTCGGCGCAGGTAGCGGGCGAGATTACGCCGGAGTACCTGGGCGTGGGCTATATCATCGGCTTTCGTATCTCGGCGGTATTGGTCGGTGGCGGTATCCTGGCCTGGCTGGGGCTAATTCCGCTGCTGGCGTCGGTAGTGCCGGGCGATACAATTGCGCTGCAACTGCAAAAGCTGGGCTATCTGACAAACCTGCAAACAGCGGGCGGGCCGGGCGGCTGGAATCCACAGACGCATACCTTCGCAGACAGCGCAGCGGCTATTTACCGGGCATACATTCGCCAAATCGGAGCGGGGGCCGTAACAGCGGGGGGCTTTATGACGCTGCTCAAAACCATTCCGACCATCGTCTCTTCGTTCAAACAAAGCTTCAGTCGGTCGTCGGTAGTAGCGATGGAAACCGAAGAACAGCTTAGCGAAAGTCAACGGACGGCGCGCACCGAGCAAGACCTCAGCGTACGAATCGTACTGATCGGTAGCGTCGTGCTGATCGCGTTGATGATTGTCCTGCCCCAGATACCCGGCGACTCGCTGCTGACTAAAGCATTGATCGCCCTGCTGGTCATTGTTTTCGGCTTCTTCTTCGTCACCGTTGCCAGCCGGATTGTCGGGCTGATCGGGTCGAGTTCGTCTCCCGTGTCGGGGATGACCATTGCCACAATCATGGGTACGGCGCTCGTATTCATCGGCTTCGGACTGACGGGACGCGTCTACGAACCGGCGGTACTAGTGGTGGGCAGTATGATCTGCGTAGCAGCCGCCAATGCCGGAGCTACCTCGCAGGATTTAAAAACGGGTTACCTCGTTGGAGCTACGCCAAAGTACCAGCAGATGGCGTTGTTTATCGGCGTTATCGTTTCGTCGCTGGTGGTGGGCGCTACGGTCAAAATTCTTGATACGCCCACGCCCGACTTACTGGCACAGGGCATCACGCACGCGATCGGTTCCGATAAATTTCCCGCGCCACAAGGTACGCTGATGGCGACGCTGATCAAAGGGCTACTTTCCTTCAACCTCGACTGGCAGTTCGTGCTGGTCGGCGCGTTCATTGCGTTTGTGTTTGAACTCTGTGGCGTCAGTGCACTGGCGTTCGCCGTTGGGCTCTACCTGCCCCTGTCGACAACACTTCCCATTTTTGCGGGTGGTCTGGTAAAGTCAATTGTCGACTGGAATGCGAAGCGTAAGGGGGCGGTCGAAGAGGATGCGGATCTGGGTCGGGGCAGTCTGTTTGCAACGGGACTAGTCGCCGGTGGCGCGCTGGCGGGTGTTGCCGTCGCCCTACTGTCGGTCAATGAGTCGATCTACAACACGCTTACGTCGTTAACGTTGGAACCGGCGCTGGCGGGGACACTGGGAGAGGGCGGCTATATGACGCTGGGCGCGCTGGCTTTCGTCGGGCTGGCCGTGCTGCTGGCTAAAGTTGGCGTAACACGGGCGTAAGTCGTGTCGTTTACCGACTGACGTTTACAGGATAGCCGTTTGTCAACGCCAGTTTCCTAGCTACTGCGCTCATGCCGTTTACTCCGTTTGCCAGCACCGCCCGCGACTACGTGGTTGCGTTTTACCAGACGCAGCGCAACGCCCTGATCGTCATTATCACCCTACTGATCGCCCTGTATATCCTGACGGGCACCGATCAGGCGGGGGATATGATCGAAGCGGTTATCAGCTCCGGCATCGGGAGTCCGCTCTTTCTGTTTATTCTGATTGGTGCCTTTCTCTGGAGCTGGACAGTCTACAGCAGCACAAGACTTATTCTGCATGTGTCGCCGGTTGGGTTGCGGCTTAGTCCGGCTATGGACATGCTACTGCGTTGGCTTCCCCGGCTGGGCGGTATGCTACCAAGCCTGATTCTTGCCTTTGCGTTCTGGGAACCGACTCATCCGCAGCCCTTTCTACTGATGACGATGAGTTGTCTGATGCTATGGTCGTTTCGGCTGGTCGAGCGGCACATTCCCGTTTTCGCCTTACCTACCCGCTGGAAATTTCGAAATCGCTACACCAGTATTGTGCAGGACTTTCGAGTATTGTGGCGACATCCACTGGGGCGGCTTGTCGTTTCGATTGGCCTCGTCCTGACAGCCGTGCTGCTGATTCTGTTCAGCCTGCCCGTTCAGTGGGGCATAGCCCGGTACTTTCGCCCAACGGCCGTTATTCTGTTTGGCATTTCTGTATACACGTTTTGGGGAAGCCTGCTGGTATATTTTAACGATTATCGCTATCGGCCTTTGTTGCTGGCCGTCGGCCTTTATTTTGTAGCGGTCAGCGCATTCAACGACAACACAACAGTTCGGACCGCTACCGACTCATCGATCACACCGATCAATAGCCGCCCGACCGTCGACGCTCATTTCGCCCGCTGGGTGCAAGCAAGGCGTGAAATCGCTCGGCGTGAAGTCGCGGGACACCCTCCTTCCCACGATACCATTCCGTTGATACTCGTCGCGGCTGAAGGGGGTGGTATTCGGGCGCTAAACTGGACAGCCGAAACGCTCATACGGCTCGACTCCATCATTCCGGGCTTCAGCCGCCATGTTTACGCGCTAAGTGGCGTATCGGGCGGGGGTGTTGGAACGGTGTTTTATACGGCCTTCCTGCGCGACGTAGCCGAAGCCCGGCGCATCAGCCGTTTTGCGCAGTTTCGGCAGGTTATCCGGGATGATTATCTGTCGGCGGTATCGGCGGCCTTACTGTTCCCGGAATCTATTCAGCGCCTATCCCCCGTAGCCATACCGTTGCTGGAACGGGGCAAGTGGCTGGAAGACTCATGGGCCGATTCGTACCAGCGCAACCTGGGGCTATCGACGCTCGACAGTGCTGTGACGAGTCTGTATCAACGTCCCGATGGTTACGACTACAACCTGCCGTCGCTGCTGCTGAACGGTACGCTGGCCGAGTCAGGACAAAAAGTCATCACGTCGAACCTGAAGCTGGATAGCCGTTATTTTCGGGACGTCGTATCAACAGTTGACCTACTGGGTCATGATGTACCCTTGAAAACAGCGGCTTCACTCTGTAGTCGCTTTCCGGTAGTGACCAACGGCGCGCTGATACGCGTCAATACGCCGACAAACGGGATTACGCAGCCTTACGGTGGCCATGTCGTCGACGGGGGGTATTTTGACAATTCAGGCGTTGAAACCTGCTTTCAGTTGCTGAACAATCTCGTCCCATCGATTCGTCGACTGGATTCAACGGGGCAGGCTACGGTTGTACCCTACATTCTGTTTATCCAGAACAGCAACACTATGGGTCGAACGACGCGCGCGAAATCGATCATGCAGATCATCCGGATTCCGCTGCTGGGCTTTTTCAACGCCTGGGACAATGGCTCGATCACCCGAGATAACATGTTTAACTCGTTTGTCGATCGATTCGCCAATCCGCGCACCAATTGCCTGACGCTTCGACTAGCTTACAACGATCGATATCCGCTGGGCTGGTATCTATCGGAACGCGTCGCCAACCGGCTTAGCGATCAGGCCCGCGACTCAATCAGTTTAAAAAACCCCGCCCTCCGACAGCTTCAGTCAGCGTTCCGGCGAGCGGGGGTACGGTAGGTGTAACTCAGGCCGGTCCGCCGGCGCGACTCCAGGCCTGGTAGCCGTAAGGCCGATGGATAGATACGGACGATAGTTGTCCGCTACTGCGTCTGCCAGACGTGGACGTCTGGGCTACATTATTTCTTTGCAGTGTACATGATGCGCCAGACTTTTCCTTTGACAGAATCTGTCACGTAGAGCGATCCGTCGGGACCTTCGGCCAGACCGACTGGCCGAGCCTTGGCATCGCCGGGACTTGCCAGCGCCAGTTTACCAGCGTTCGCATTTTCGCCCGGCGCTCCCTGCTCGTCGACGCCCGCAAAATTTTCGGCAAAGACCTCATATTTGTCAGATGGCAGCCCATTTTTTCCGAATGGAATAAAGGCGACGAAATAACCGCCCTGATTGAGTGGCGCACGGTTCCAGGAGCCGTGGAAGCAGACGAATGCGCCGTTACGGTAGCGGGCCGGAAAGGCGTTTGTTCCCGAACCGCCTTTGTAAAACAGCAGATCGTTAGGTGCCCAGTGCGCCGGAAACGCCATGATTGGCTTGTCTTTACCGGCGCAGCGGTCCTGCGTTTTGCCGTCACCACCGTACTCAGGTGCCAGCACCTTCTTGTTTTGAAAATGGTCGTTGTAGCAATAAGGCCAGCCAAAGTCAGATCCATTGTTGACTTGTAAAAACTCTTCCGACGGCAATTCGGCACTGACAGTATCGGTGAACACGCCACCCCAGTTGTTGAGGTTATCACGGCCGTGTTGCAGCGCATACAGCTTATTCGTCGATGTGTTCCAGTCGAGGGATACGGCATTACGGATACCAGTGGCATACCGTTTTCCGTCCGCCTGTTTCTGGTTCGGTTTGTTAGCGTCGAATACCCAGATACCGCCATAGTTTTCCAGAATCGGGCAGGGGTCCATTCCTTTCGACCCTTTCTGCCGGTCTTTTTCCTGACAGGCATTCGACGGCGCACCGAAGTTGACAAACAGCTTACCATCGGGCGAGAGGGCCAGCGACTTGCTGGCATGTTGCCGTTGCAGGGTCAGGCCCACCACGATCGGTTCGGCCTGCGTGGTAGCCATCACTTTACCATTGGTCATCTTGTACCGATACACCGACGTATCCGATGAAGCATACAGATAACCGTTGTAGATACCCATTCCCGTACCAGGATAGGTACCGAACGTGATGGTTTGGTCGGCCCGTCCGTCGCCGTTTGTATCGAGCAGTTCGACAATGCCTTTCCCGTCTTTCAGCCGGTCGAGTTTGACGTAGAGGGTGCCGGTTACGGGGTCGGCTACGGCGTGGCGGGCCCGACCCAGATTGTCGGCGAATACCAGCGCCTGAAAGCCTTTGGCCAGTTTGATACCGCCGTTGTCCGGGTCGGGTGCAATGCGGGTCACCGGGTTAGGCGTCTTACTTCCCTTCGTCGGAGGTATTCCGGCCTTCGCCGTCAGGGTTAGGGTCGTTGCGGCCGTAAGCAGCCATACAGTTGATTTCATAGAGGTGAGTCGATGCGTGTACGTTTGTGACGCGAGAGTAACCATCCGGTATGGGCGAAGGTTTCTTCCGGGAGGGCTTTCGCATACATTGACAAAGTACCCTTTTTTACCAAAGTTACTCATCTATTGATCACTGCTGTATGAACATCCCTGAGCAACCTGCCCCAATCAGTTGGGCCGATTTCGAGAAAGTTGACATGCGGACCGGCACCATCGTCGCCGTCGAGCCGTTTCCGCAGGCTCGTAAGCCTGCCTACAAACTGACCATCGATTTCGGCGAACTGGGGCTGAAGCGCAGTTCGGCTCAGATTACTACGCTCTACAGCCCCGATACATTAGTGGGTCAACAGGTTATTGCAGTGGTGAATTTCCCGCCAAAGCAGATTGCCACGTTTCACAGTGAATGCCTGGTGCTGGGATCTGTTGCTGCCGATGGTACAGTCACCCTGCTACAGCCGGAACGGGTTACGCCTAACGGCCTTCGGATTGGATAACATCCAACCGTCCCGTACGTTTATGAAGGCAAACCTCTACTGCCATTCCTTGTCTCTATGCGCTACTTTTTTCTGTTCGTATTACTGGTCAGTACCCATCTCATCGTCGCGCAGCAGCGTGCGGGCGAAGACACCGTTTACTACCGTTCAGCGCCCATCCCCCGGCACCTGCTCCCCATCGAACGGGCCGGTGGCACGATTTACTTCTACGGTGGCAAACGACTTTCGTCGCCCTATTCGCTCGAAGTCCCGTTTTACGAACTTAACGACCCAACCGTAACGCACCACTTCCGCACGTTCCGTACCCTGCGCACGCTCAGTCAGCTGACATCGGTGGCCACGTTGGCGTACCTGATTTTTTCGCCTGGCCGAGGTCGTGATGGTGCCTACTGGATTGTCTACGGTTCGTCGATCGCGGCATCGCTGACCATGTCGGTCATCGGCAATCGACAGGTCAATAAGGCGGTTACGCGGTACAACGAATTACTTTTACAAACCCGCATCGGTCTGGCAACGCCCATCGTACCACTTACTGGTCAGCCAGCCATCGGCGCGGGCGTTGCCTGGTCGTTTTAGTCGTTTCGTTGCTGACAGCATCCTGCTGTCGCAATGCAAGGACCTAAATTCAGTGATGTCGGGTGCGTAACCCGACACGCTTGCGCCAGCTAGCTGCTTCGCGTGTCGGGTTAGCCGTGGTGGCCGAACCGGTATTTTAGACCTGACACCACGAGTTACTTATACGACAGCGGGATACTGTCTGGGACTCGTCGTGCATTCCTGCGTGTTTTTGGGTAGATTCGGGACCCAATTATCGACTCATGAACAAACGATACGCTTTTCTTTTCGCCTTGCTGACGGCTGCGCTTCCGTCAGTGGCACAAACCACTATCGTCAATCGCGACCCACAAATCACCGACCTCGTCGGTCAGCTTTCGGCCGATAGCCTGCGGTCGCATATCAACGGGCTTGTCAGCTTTGGTACGCGTCATACCCTCAGCACGACGAGCGACCCCAAAAAAGGCATCGGTGCCGCCCGGCAGTGGATACTCGGCAAGTTCAATCAATATGCCAAACAGTCGGGTGGTCGGCTGACGGCCACCATCGACAAATGGACGCTGCCCGCTGACGGTCGCCGAATTGACAAACCCGCCGATATGGGTAATGTCATGGCGACACTGAAAGGTACAGACCCAGCCGACACGCGTGTGTTTATTGTGCAAGGTCATATGGACAGTCGGGTGACTAACGTCATGAACCGCGATGCTGACGCGCCCGGCGCTAACGACGACGGATCGGGAACAGCCGCGGTCATCGAACTGTGCCGGGTTATGAGCAAGAGTCAGTTTCCGGCGACGATTGTTTTCGTTGCGCTGACGGGTGAAGAGCAGGGTCTACTCGGCGCCGAGCACCTGAGTGAACGCGCCGTAGCCGAAAAGTGGAATCTCGAAGCCGTACTGAACAATGACATCATGGGCAGCAACAACAGCAACGAGACCAACATCATCGACAACACACGGCTGCGGGTGTTCAGCGAAGGGCTACCCGGCAATCTGCTCAAAGACACCACCAACCGCATCAGTCAGATTCGTCAGTTCGGCAACGAAAACGACGGCAAAGCCCGCTCCCTGGCGCGTTACCTGAAAGAAGTCGGCGAGCGCTATGTCGACAATCTGGAAGTGGTGATGGTATACCGCAACGACCGCTACCTGCGCGGTGGCGATCATACACCCTACGTGCAACGGGGATTTGCCGCCGTGCGGCTAACGGAGATGAATGAAAACTACAACCATCAGCATCAGGACCTGCGAACGGAAAACGCTGGTACGCCGACTCCTACCGAATACGGCGACTACCCGAAATTCATGGATTTCGACTACCTGCGGAAGAACACGGCCGTGAACCTGGCAACGCTGGCCAATCTGGCGAAAGCCCCCACCGTACCGCAGAAAGTGACCGTCGATGTGCGGAACCTGACCAATTCGACGGCCCTGTACTGGCAGGCACCACAGGTTGGCAAGGTGAAAGGCTACTATGTGCTGATGCGCGAAACATACTGGCCGTTCTGGCAGAAGAAGTTCTTCACCACCAAACTCGGCATGACCCTGCCGTATTCGAAAGATAACTACTACTTCGCTGTCCAGGCCGTCAGTGAAGACGGTAACGAAAGCCTTCCCGTGCTGCCGGTACCGAACCTGCGCTAAGTTTACGGCTTACAGTATTCTGCTATGCCGGCTGGTCTTCGACTGGCCGGCTTTTTTACTAGCCGACGGTAACTCACTGACGGAGGTGACTTTATGCAGCAAACTACTCCTTGTATGCGTACAGCGCTGTATGGTTTACTGTTGTTTCTGGCGTTTGCTGGCTCCGCGTGGGCGCAACGGTCCAGTCCGTTTAATGGGCTGGACATGAATCTGGGCAATTTGTCGCGGCTGTCGAACGCCCGGACGCGGTCGATCAGCCCGGAGAATTTTACGGGAGAGAAAGGCAAAGGTGGTATGGACGAGTTGACCGATACGCGCCCGAACCACGCTAACGCCAAAGATGCCGCCCGTGAACTGGGCCGGGGCTGGAAGGTCAATCCATTTATTCGTATCAAGCCGGGCGAAACGTTTACGCTTGCCGACGTAGATGGGCCGGGTGCTATTCAGCATATCTGGATGACACCCACCGGTAACTGGCGCTACTCGATTCTGCGCATCTACTGGGACGACGAAAAGCAGCCATCGGTGGAAGTGCCAGTCGGTGATTTTTTCGGGATGGGCTGGGGTGAATACGCGCCCCTAAATTCGCTACCCGTCAGCGTCAACCCGGGCAGTGCGTTCAACTGTTACTGGCAGATGCCGTTTCGCAAGCACTGCCGTATCACGATGCAGAACATCAACGATAAAGATCCGATGAATCTGTACTACCAGGTCGACTACACGCTGACCGACGTTCCCGACGATATGGCCTATTTCCACGCCCAATTCCGCCGAACGAATCCGAACACCTACAAAAAGGATATTCTGCTGGTCGACGGTATCAAAGGCAAGGGCCAATACGTCGGGACGTTTCTGGCGTGGGGTGTCACGAATACGGGCTGGTGGGGCGAAGGTGAAATCAAGTTCTTTATAGACGGCGACACCAACTTCCCGACGATCAACGGCACCGGTACAGAAGACTATTTTTGCGGCTCCTACAACTTCGACCGGGGTGGTCAGTACGTTCCGTTTTCGACACCCTACGCAGGTTTGCATCAGGTCGTCAAACCCGACGGCAGCTATAAATCACAGCAGCGGTTTGGCATGTATCGCTGGCACATTATGGACCCGATCCGCTTCGATAAAGACCTAGGGGTTACGATTCAGGACCTAGGCTGGCGCAACGGAGGCCGTTATCTCCCCCAACGCTCCGACGTTGCCAGTACGGTGTTCTGGTACCAGACCGAGCCCCATGCCCCCTTCCCGCAGTTGCCCAGTCGCGATGAGCTGGAGGTCAATTGATGGTATTCAGTTTTCTGTATTCGGTTTACAGTCTTTAGTTTTCAGTAGGTTAGTGAGTCAAAACCGGTTTATTCTTAGAGAAACCGTAAACTGTATACCGAATACCGAAAACACTTAACCGAAGTACCGCTGTTCGATACGGCCGATGTATCCTAGGTACGTGGCACTGCTGAACCACGGCAGAAGCCGGGTACCGACGTTGGGGTAAAGATTGAGTTGTGATAAATCCGCAATAGGTTTCCAGACCAGTTCGAGGGCCGACGTTTCAGCGGGGTTCAGTGCGGGGGTTCCCTGAAGATTGCGGGCGGCAAAAACGACATGCAGGACGTCGTCGTTTCGTTCGGTCAGCAGCATTTCGCCGGCCAGAATCATCTCCCCGACGTCGACGCGCACGCCGAGTTCTTCCTGTAGTTCGCGGACGATCGTTTCGGGTAAGATCTCGCCCCGGTCGGGGTTACCACCGGGCAATGCAAACACATCCTGACCGCCATAGCAGTAACGCATCAGCAGCACTTCGGTCTGGCTACTCTGTACGCGCCAGATCAGCGCAGAAGGCCGTACTTTCATATAAAAACAGTTTACGGTATTCAGTTTACAGTTTTCGGAGGCACTATGATACGACCGATACACCGTAAACTGAATACCGTAAACTGAATACTTTAGTTGATGTCCCGCGTGGTTTCGAAGAGGAACCAGCTGCGACGCTCGGTTTCGTCGATGTAGTTTTCGAGCAAACTGGCCGTCGCTACGTCCTCGGCATCATCGGCGATTTTGTGCGTATCCCGCATGTTTTTCGCCATCTTCCGATTTTCGTTCAGCAGGTCGAGCAGCATGTCTTTTGGAGCCACAAAGTCTTCGTCGTTGTCTTTCACCCGCTGTAGCTGAGCAATGTGCGCCACCGACCGGATGGTATTACCGCCAATTTTCCGGGCACGCTCGGCCAGTGGGTCGATGGTTGCGAAAATCTGATCGCCCTGCTCATCAAGCAGCAGATGGTAGTCGCGGAAATGCCGTCCCGACATGTGCCAGTGGTAATTCTTCGTTTTGATATAAAGTGCGAATGCGTCAGCAACGAGTTTGTTGAGTGCATCGACCACTTTCTCCCGACCTTTTTCCGCCAAATCGTTCGGCGTATCGAGTTCTTTTACCTGATTGATATCAGCCATGATCTATGGGTAATTTACCGGTTTGTGTTCAGATCCGTTTAGTAGAGAGAACCACACCCATGCGGGTTTGTTTATCCTATGAATTAGATTTAATGGCTGTTTAAAGTCAGTCCGAAACTGGTTCCGGTCCGTATATCATTATCAGTTTAATTCACCCGATTCAATGCTATTTCAGTTTATCACCCAGTTTGTTGCACTGACGCTGATGTTCGCCTGCACTCAATTATCGACTACCCCCACAACGCCCGCTGCAGCGACATCACCCATCGTCACAACGCCCATTACAACGACAGCAACTTACTCCTTTTTATCGCTCGGCGACTCCTACACGATCGGGGAAAGCGTCGACGCGGACGACCGGTGGTCTGTTCAATTGGCGGGTATGCTTCGTCAGGACAACATCAACGTTGCGAACCCCGATATCATCGCCCGAACTGGCTGGACGACGGCGGAGTTGCAGGATGCGATCAAAGCCACCAACAATACGAAAACGTACGAACTGGTATCGCTGCTGATCGGGGTCAACAATCAATACCGAGGGCAATCAGTCGATCGCTACCGAACGGAGTTCCGCAACCTGTTGCAAACGGCCATTCGGTTTGCAGGGAACCGGCCCGCCCGCGTCGTCGTGCTGTCAATTCCCGACTGGGGAAAGTCGCCGTATGCGAACGGACGGAATCAGGAACAGGTTGCCAACGAAATCGACGCTTTCAATACCACTGCTCAAGAAGAATGTGATAAAGCAGGTATCACGTTTATCGACATTACGCCCCTGACCCGGCAGGCTGCGGGCGACGCCAGTCAGTTTGCCAACGACGGGCTTCATTACTCCGGCAGGCAGATGAAGCAGTGGGCCGAAAAAGCCCGCCCGACGGTAGAAGCGCTGCTGAAACGATAGGTCTACCTGATTCTATCAGGTAGCAGCTAATTGGTCGTTATCGCGCTCGCCAGACCGGGAGGCCAGGGCTACACCCTAAACTGTCTACGCCAAGGTTGTCTTCGGGCGGTCGAATTTCTGTTTATAGTGCCGTATTGTGCGGGCGATAAGCAGGCCACCCACCAGCGTCGGTGCCACCCAGCCAATCGTTCCGACCCAGGCGGGCGTTCCCACCGGCATCATCCGGTACATATTGTTGACCAGAAAGGCGGTGAACGTGGCGATGTATGATCCGCCCATGCGGGCGATGTGGTGATAAAACCAGTGCATTTTTTCGGGCGTATGACCAAACGATTTGGCGTCATGTTGCGCGTTCCGGAACGTCAGGAGGCCGAAGAACGAAAACAGCACGGCAAACATCGACACACCATCTGTCAGCAGGTAGGCGCCAAAACCCATCATCCCGATACTGACAACCAGTGTTCCGTAGGTCAGCAGCCGGTCGGCCTGCGTGGGGCCGGATTTCTTTTGTTTGGTAGCCCGCCAGCCGGTGATGCAAAGGTAGAAACTCAGTACGGCGATGCCCGTCAGGAACAGGCGGAACAGGTTGAACGATTGCAGCAAACACATCGGTAACGCAGTCACGGCGACGACAATCATGGCCCAGACATAGACCAGCCCGCTACGATTATGGACTTTCCCGCCTTTCCTGGAAAACATGGCAACCAGGCCAACTAGCAGGGCACCTGTACCGGCGAGAACGTGAATGATGGTGATGGCGATAATAAGGGTGTGCATGACCGTTTGTGTTTGCGATTCGTGGAGACAAACGTAGCGCAACACCGTAGATAACGACCGGGCAAAGGGCTGTCTGACAGCGTTTGGGCCGTTTGGTAACCCAAAATAGCTGTTGGGATAAACGGGAAGGGCGATTTACAAAGCTTTCAACTGCGCCACTAGGCTGTCATTGTACTTGCGGGCAACCGGGATCTGAAACATCCCGTCGGACAAATGCAGCTTGTACCCCTGTGCATTACCGGTCACTTTCTCGACCCGGTCGAGGTTGACGACAAACGACCGGTGGCAACGTACCACATCGGCCCGGGCGATCTGCCCTTCCAGCCGGCTCAGGCTGCTGCGTAGAAGCGGCTTTACAGGCTGCCCTTTTTTCAGGTACACCACCGTGCAGTAGTTATCGCTCGATTCGATGTACAGCAGCTCGTCTGGCTGTAGCGTAATCGTATCTTTCTCATTGTCGGCAACCAGCGTTAGCAACATAGCCCCGGTCAGCTCCGCATGCCCCGGTTCGGCAACAGCCGGCGTAGATGCATGTACGGGTAACTCGGCCGCCTGCCGAACGTAGCGTCGCAGGCGAACCACATAACCAGCCACGACGGCACCGACAGCGGGGAAGATACCGATCAGAAATGTGATCGCCAGCATGTTCAGCCAACCGCTCACGTTGGGCTTATCGCCAGTCAATGCGATGAGGTAAAGTCGGTTGACGATGGTGACCAGCAGGATATTGGTGCCGATGAGCAGGATCGCTTTTCCCACCGTCCAGACACGGTCCGAGAAAGCAGCCGGAAACAGCCGGGGCCACAACAGAAAGTGAATCGCTGTTACAACGAAACTGACGACGCCGTAGCCCAGAATTTTCAGCGTCTTGTACGGCGTTACCCAGTCAGTAATACCGAACGGTTGAAATACCAGCAGAAATGAGCCGACGAACACACCGATCAGCACCGCGCGACGCAAGGCCACGCCAGCAGGCTCTTCAATCGGATAAGGTTGACGAAGCAGCCGAAACATAAACGGTTAGAAAATACGCCAGCTGGCAATTTGCTCGATAAACTGGGGCAGCACCTGCGGGTAAATAGCGATCATGAACACGATCCCGAAAATAGCCCCGTACAAATGTGCGTCGTGGTTGACGTTACCCCGGTTCTGCTTCGATTCATAATATGAATACGCCAGATAGAGCGCACCAAAGATGAATCCCGGAATACCGATGGGAATGAAATAAATGTAAATCTTCGACAGCGGGCTAAACAGAATGGCCGCAAACAAGACCGACGATACGCCCCCCGACGCCCCCAGCGAGTTGTAAGCCGGATCAAAGCGGTGCTTCAGGTAACTGGGAATATCGGACACCAGAATGCCCGCCAGATAGAAACCGATCAGGTAGATCGGCCCGAGACCACCGAACAGGGCAGAAAATATCTGCTCGATTATTCCGCCGAAGAAATACAGGCTAAGCATGTTGAACAGTAGATGCCCAACATCAGCGTGGATAAAACCGGATGTCAGAAACCGGTGATACTCCCCCCGGCTGTAGATTCGGTAGGGGTTCATGAGCCAGTTATCCAGTAGCGATGGGCTGCGCCAGGCCAGAAAACTGGTCAGGGCCGTAACAGTGATGATAAGCAGAATAGTGGTCATGCAGGCAATTTGTTGTTTACTGCGGTTGTGCGCCGGTAGTCGGTGTCACAGACCGATAACCCATCATTGCTGGTATTAGTTAGCTTTCGCGCCCAATCAGTTGCTGCACGAAATCGAGCAGTACTGCCTTGCGGGCAGGATCGGCGTCGATGCGGGCGAAGCAGTCGAACCCACGGGCGAAGTAGTCGTCAATGCGCTGTTCGGTCAACTGACGAATATTCAACTGATCATAAATCGACGTGACAGCCCGTACTTTTTCTGCCTTATCGAAATCGGTGCGCCGAAGCCAGTCGCCCAGCTCGTCGCGCAACGATCCTTCGCCTTTTTCCAGCGCTTCGATCAGCAGAAACGTCTTTTTATTGGCGATAATATCGCCCCCCACCTGCTTGCCGAACTTGGCCGGATCGCCGTAGACGTCGAGCAGGTCGTCTTTCAGCTGAAAGCCGATCCCAACGTTGACACCCGCATCGTACAGGAGTTGGGTCGTTTCTGCGTCGGCACCGGCAATCAGACCACCCAGTTCGAGCGCAAAGCCCAACAGTACCGACGTTTTCAGCCGAATCATGTCGATATACTCCGTCTCGGTAACGTCCCAGCGGGTTTCGAAATTCATGTCCAGTTGCTGCCCTTCGCATACTTCGGCGGCCGTCCGACTAAAACGCGTCATCACCGTTTTCAGCGCGGTAGCCTCCACGTGCAGCATCAGTTCAAACGCGTTGACCAGCATCACGTCGCCCGACAGGATGGCCGTGTTGGCGTTCCACTTCTCATGCACGGTCAGATGCCCCCGACGCAGCGGAGCCTGATCCATGATGTCGTCGTGCATGAGCGTGAAATTATGAAACACCTCGACAGCCAGCGCCGGGCGTACCGCTTTTTCCCAGTCGTCGGTAAATAGATACGTACCCATCAGCGTCAGTAGCGGCCTTAGTCGCTTCCCACCCAGACTCATAATGTACCGAATGGGATCGTAGAGTTCGGGCGGATGCTGCCCGTATTGGGTGGTAGTCAGTTCAGTTTGAAGGACGTCGACAAAGGAGTCTATACGCATAGATAGGGCTAGCAGCCACGCAGGTTGTGGCTCAAAAATAAGGCAAATACCGCCGAAAACCCTAACCCCGGCTACGGAGTCGATGCCAGCGGTGCACCGGCGTATCGATTGTATAGATCAGCCGGCCCGACAGAACAAAGTAACCGTCGTTTTTTCCGGGGTTACCCCGATTGTCACCCGGTTTGTTGGGCAGTAACAACAATTCGCCTTTACGGTCGCTGAGTGCAGCGGCCAATGGCGTCATCGTCTCGAAGTTGGGATACACCGTGCTAACGTCGTCCAGGTAATCACTCAGCACATGAGTGTACGACACCTCCAGCGCCAGTTTGAACCGGTAGCCCGTCACGATCGGTGCGCCCGCGCCGTAACGGATGATTCCGGCAATGCGACTGTAGGCTACCCCTTCCGTATGCAATGGAGCCAAGCTAATCGTTTGCCCATGATAGGTCGCTTTGGGCGTCATGTAGGTTAGACCGGCCCCGGCCAGCAGGTACGGAAAAAACAAACGGTTCGGGTCGGTAGGGTTACGAATGTCCCACTGCACACCCGCCCACAGGTCGGGATTGAGGCTGGCGAACGACAGGTTTTTGACGAAGTTGCGCGTCCTGACCTGACTGCCCCGAAGGTAATAGCCTTGCGCTTCGGCCCGCAGGCTAAGCCGGTTCGAGTACCGGTACGTCAGCCCCAGATTCAGGGCGGCTCCCAGCGCCAGGTGATTGTAATTGCCGATAACGGCCAGATCACCGGTATAGTACGTCGTGCCCATACCGACCGTTACTGATAAGGTACCGGGGCCTTCTTTCCAGATCGCCGAGCGCTGGCCCCGTGCAGCCGATCCCAGCAGACAGCACACAGCAATCAGCCCGGTTTTTAGTCGTAGTGAACTCAAGAATATGCCATTGATACGGCCGGCCAGCCCGACGGTTTAACGGGTACAGTCCACAATCGTACCAGACGCTTTCGTTAGCGATGCCTTACGTTGATTTTATTAACTCATCGAGCAGGTGCATGAGCTGCTGGGGCAAAAACGGCTTCCGTAAAAATCCGTCAAAACCAGACATTTGTACCTTTTCCAGCGTCTCAATACTGTCGTCGGCGGAGAGCGCGATGATGGGAGCGTCGGGTTGAATAGCCCGCAGTTTCCCGGCCAGTTCATAGCCGTCTAATTCGGGCATGTGCAGATCCAGCAGCATACTTAGGTAGGGCGTCTGCCGGGCTGCGTCGAGGGCCGTCACCGGGTCGTTGAACGCGTCGATCTGCCCACCCTGTTGCAAGATGGCGTGCACCAGCATCTTGGTGTTGAATGGACTGTCATCGACGGCCAGTAGCTTACCCGCCGTCCGCCAGTCCACGGCCGGAGGTGTCTGGTCGACCGTTGGCAACGTAAGCCGGAAACCGAAGCAGGAGCCTTTACCGACTTCGCTCGTTACCTCCATCCGGCTGTCCATAAGGTCGATCAGTTGCCGGGTGATGGCCAGCCCCAGCCCCGTGCCACCGTATTGCCGGGTCGTCGCGGCCGATACCTGCGTATATTCGTTGAATAGCGTTGCCAGCGACTCAGCCGGGATGCCGATGCCGGTGTCAATCACGTTGATCAATACCGTCACTGCATCGGCGGTTTGGTCAACTACGGTGGCTTCCACGCTGACGCCCCCTTCTTTGGTGAACTTAAGCGCGTTGCTGATTAGGTTAATGAGTACCTGCAAGAGTCGGGTGGCATCACCCCGCAACTGATGCGGAATCGTCGCGTCGAGTTTGGTCGTGAGTTGCAGGTTTTTCTGGCGGGCCTGCCACGCCTGCATGTCGACAGCCTGATAAATCAGGTCGGCAACCGAGAATGGAATGGCTTCCAGCAGCAGCTTCCCCGCCTGTAGTTTACTGTAATCCAGAATATTGTTGACCAGACTAACCAGCGTTCGGCCCGTTGTCTGGATACGTTGCAGACTACTTTGCTGATCGGGATGCGTGGGCTGCTCAAGCAGTAATTGGGTGTAGCCTTCCAGCGCGTGCAGGGGTGTCCGAATCTCGTGGCTCAGCGTGGCCAGCAGATGCGCTTTCTGATGCGCCAGTGCTTCCGCTTCCGCCCGGGCTACGCGCAGATTATTGTTTGTCCGGTGCAGTTCCATCAGCAGCGCAACCTGATCGGCCAACGCTTTCAAGGCCGTGTGTTGCTCAGGTGTCAGCTGACGCGGCTTCTGATCGATCACGCACAGTGAGCCGATCGCGTAGCCCTCCGACGAGCGCAGGGGTACACCCGCATAGAAGCTAACGTTTGGATTACCAATGACCGACGGGTGGTCCCAGAACCGGGTATCCGTCCGCATATTCTCAATGATCAGCGGCCCCGACTGATTGATTGTGTGCGCACAAAACGACAAATCACGCGGAACATAGTCGATATCGATACCGTGACTCGACTTCACCCATTGCCTTTCCTGATCAATCAGGCTCACCATCGCAAAGGGGGTCAGGCAAAGCTGCGAGGCAATGTGCGATACGCGGTCATATTCGACTTCTCGGGGCGTATCAAGCAGTTTGTACTGATAAAGCGATGCCAGGCGTTGTACTTCGTCAGTAGGAATAGGCGCTTTTTGCATTAGTCGGAAGGTAACGTTGATAGAGGGGCCGACTGTCATTTGCGAATAACAGCACGCCAGCCTCGCCGTATTGATCAGAAAGCCCCGTACAAAAAGCGTACTAACCAACAAAAAAGAGTAAACATTACAATTATTTACGCGCTAATTCACCAATAGGCCCCAGGCGTATATACGAGCATCTCATAGCTCGCCGATGTCTTCGTTCCAGAGCGTCGGTTTGTCGGCAATGAATTGCTCCATCATCTCGACACATTCCGGCAGATCGAGGTCGATGACTTCAACGCCGTGCTGCTCCATGAATGCCCGCGCCCCGGCAAACGTCCGCGACTCGCCAACGATCACTTTCGGAATTTTGAACTGCACGATAGTTCCTGCGCACATGTAGCAGGGCATTAGCGTGGAATAAATAACCGTATCGCGAAATGACCCGACCCGGCCGGCATTGTTCAGACAGTCCATTTCACCGTGCAGAATGGGATTATCTTCCTGCACCCGTTTGTTATGTCCTGCGGCTACGAGTTCGCCCTTCTTCACCAGCACCGACCCAATGGGTATCCCGCCCTCGCTTAAGCTTTTCCGGGCTTGCCGGATAGCCTCTTCCATAAATTCGTCCATAGTTATTGAGTTTAACGTTTAATGTCATCTACCAATGCGTTTGCAACATTAAACGTTAGACGTTAAACCTTGAACTAAAATTTGAAAGTTAGCCGATGATGCGGTGTCGGGCCGAATTGCCGGATGGCGTCGCGGTGAAAGGGTGTTGGATAGCCCGCGTTCTGCGCCCAGCCATAGGCCGGATACTCGGTCCCCAATTGGGTCATCAACTCATCACGGCAGGTTTTGGCCAGCACGGAAGCCGCAGCGATTGACAGGTAGAGACTATCACCTTTCACGATACAGGTATGGGGCAGCAGCGGGTACGGCACGAAGCGATTTCCGTCGACCAGCAGATGCTGGGGATGCGGCAAGTCTGGTCGGCTGACGAGTTGATCGACGGCATGGTGCATGGCCAGAAACGACGCTTTCAGAATATTGATCCGGTCAATCTCAGCGGGCGACACTGCCGCAATAGCCCAGTTCAGCGCGTCGCGTTCAATGTCGAGCCGGACTCGGTCACGTTGTCGCCGGGAGAGTAGTTTGGAATCGGTCAGTATTGGATGTTGATAGTCGGGGGGCAGAATAACCGCAGCCGCCACGACCGGCCCGGCCAGACAGCCCCGCCCGGCCTCGTCGAGCCCGGCTTCGATTAGCGTCGCATTATAGTGGGGTTTGAGCATGTTAGGGTCGTAGTTTACGGTATTCGGTTTACGGTTTACGGTGGTCCGTGTCGCCTGGACCGGTCCGCCGGCACGGGTTACACGGGCCACCGTAAACCGAATAACGCAAAGCCTCAATCCTCCAGCACGTTGCCGAAGATGGTTAGTTTCAGGAGCATCACGAACAG